>CAVHAY010000088.1:0-6238 GCA_963634115.1 Clostridia bacterium
TTATTTTTGTCTTGAATAAATTCTTTTGCATTGTTATAATTTATGATAGAGGTGATATGATGAAAATAAATGCAGACACTATTGAGAAAGGAATTAAATACGCCAAAATTATTATAGTTTTAGTAATTATTATACTTATTTTATTTTTTGGATATAAGTTTATAATTACTAACAAAAATACAGATAACTTTTATAATTATTTAGATAAAAACTATACTAAACAAGAAGATGGTTCTTATGAAAAAAGAGGAAATAATGAAGATGCAGAGGTTATTTATAGAGTACTTAATGATGATTATTTATTTAGCAAAGAAGTAAATAAATATGAAAATAATATTAGTTCTAATTTGTTATTATATTTAAAGAATGATGGTTTATTAATAAGTACTCTTAATTATAGTGGCATGAATGATAAAAATACTTATGGCACTATGGCTTTAAAAGGAACATATAATATTAATAATAAAAAGTTTGAGTGTAAAACTATTTGGAATAAAGGGTTTGAATCTAAATGTGATTATTTAAAGAAAGAATCTGAGAGTTTTTATAAAGAAATAAATAAGATTTTAAAAGAAAACAATATTGATTATAAGCATGTAAAGAAGAATTAGGACTGTCCTAATTCTTCTTTGTATAGTGCAATACGGCTTTCCCAGTATGATACATCATAACTAGCATCTATGACTTTTGTTAGATTATAATTACATGTATTTAATAAATGATATTCAGCTTCACGTCTATTTAAAAGTCCTTGTAGTCCTCTACCACCATTATGGTCAAGATAGTATTTATAAGCTTCATAACTCATAAAATCCATACCTCCAACAGTTTGAATAAATTCTACTGTCATTGCTGGCCAGTGATGATAGAAAAGTAAGAAGGCATGATATTGACATGTTTTTAATGGCTTATTGGGGTAAGCTTCATCATAAATTGATTTAACATATTCTGTTTGCTCATCAATTTCCAAACGTAACATTTGCATTAAATATTCTTTATCTGCACAACCATTTGACATATCAGCATCATAATTGGTATAACCAACGGCCTCAGCATATCCAGGACTTATACTGTTTCTTTGGGTAAATCCCCATGCGGTTGTATTACCAACATCAGTTTGATCAGCGCTTACTTTATATGATTCGCATCCTTCTCTACCAGCTGAAGTAGTACATTCACTACAACCACCTTCTACTTGCCCTATCAACTCTATAAAGGCTTCAATATCTCCAGATACATCACAATAATTATTCTCAGAATCTGCATCATCACTATATATAATTGTTAAATCAAAGGCTACTTTATCTACTATTTCTGACTGGATATCATCTAAAGAAAAGTATCCCTCTTTTTCATTTTCTTTATTTGGATTATAAACATATATCTGATCGCTAGATTCATTATAATGGTCTAATAATACAAAATGATCTTGACCAAAACTACTATCTTTAACACCTGCGATGATTTTATTACCTGATTTTAATTCTTTAACAATTGCCTCTACTGTATATGAATCTAATTTTTTACCGGTTAAACCAAATTTTTCTTCTATGTTTTTAGCAGTACCGTCTATTAATGGCTGCATACTATTAGAATTATCTGTTTTAATATTATCATCAACGGCGGCTTCATAAAAGTTATAACCGTCTGGTGTCTTACCTGTATAGAGGTAATATGCGGCTGCGAGTGAAGCAACAGCACTTCCAGATTGCATTTTTGATTTTATGGTATCTTCAGAATTATATTTTTTATTAGTATTCCAAACAGAACCACTTTTCTGATCTACAAGTGAAGATACTTTTTGTAATCTTTCTTGATAAGCATCAGAATCATAAGAAATGCTGTCCTCAGAGGAACTAGAACTTTTTGTACCTCCTTGATCTACATCAGTAAAATAAAATGTATTATAACTAATTAATGACCTTTGCATACCACCTCTATTTAAGGCATCATCTAAGGTAACGAGTCCTGATTCACTGGCGGCAGGATCCATTACATATATTGTATCTCCTTCAACATGATCTACAGCAATATAGTGATTAGTAATATATAATTGGACAAACGTTTTATGACCTTCAGTATCTTTTTCTAACAATTCTTTTACTACACTGGCGGCATTACTATATGATATTGGAACATCTCTAACACCCATATTTCCATTAGGGGCAACTGCTTGAATAGAAGTGTTCCAAAATATACAACCATTTGTAAATGATCCATATTCTGCGAATACGCCTGGATCAAAATTATCAACACTAAGGGCTGTACCAGATACTTTGATAATATACGCAAGCGAAGTTACTGCACAACCTATTTGGCACATATTACTAACTCCACCTAGACTTTGACTACCCCACTGACTATCACATTGACGCCAATTAGCGGCTTCACTATCTCCTTGTGTTTCCGTTTCATATAAACATTCATCATCTTCATAATAATATCTATATACTTCTGCTAGATTAATAATTCCTTCAGCATATTCTTTCTTTTTAGCGGCTTTTTTCTCTGGATCTGTAATATTTCTTATATTATAATTTACGCCCGCTAGGTAACCATAATCACATACGTTTTTCATAGTAACCCATCTATTATATTTTTGATCAAGAGTTTGCTCTATACTATTTCCGTAAAGTATACCAGAGCCTGGTAATTCAATAGCAGTACCAGCAAGATCCACTAAAGCACCCACACCACAAAATATGGCATTATATGCATATGATAAATTCTTTTGAATGTTGTCCCCCAAACACTCAAGGCTAAATGAACTATTTTTAACGCAGGCATCACTATCTCCCCAAAGATTACCTACCAATTTATCACCTTGTAAAGCTTTTGCATAGTTTTCATCACTATATGTACCACCAAAGCCCCCACTTGAGTCAAACATTACTATAGAAGCAGCAATAAGTTTTGATACTTGATTGGATTCTATTTTCTGGTAACCTTGTACATTTGAACCATTCTTTTTATCTTCGGCTTTACTTTCAACATTTGATTTAATTGCTTTAAAAAATGCTTTATATTCGTTGGAATCATAATTTTCTTCATATTCAGCAGCGGCCACATCCGAACTTGAACTTCCATATAACAATGTAGCCATAAGTGCTGGTACATTAATTGATTTACCACCTATACTTTTTATTATTTGTAATTTATCCCAAAGTTGTTTTTCTTCTGGACTTTTATTAGCTAAAATAGCATCTGTATTTGGTCCTTCTTTAATTATTCTAGCTTTCGCAGGAGTTAATAAAAAGTAAAAACCAAATAAAAAGGTAATAGAAAAAACAATAATATATTTTATTACTGTATTATATTTTATCTTTTCTATCATAACAACACCACCCTATATTTCGTTTTTACCTTTTGATTTAAACCATATTACTAATGCCAAAATAATTACTGGAACCAAAAATATTAATATGGCTGCGATTAATTCTAAACTATTTGATGTATTTTGTTTAATTGTATCACTAACATTTATTTGTTCTTTATTTATTTGCATATATATTTGTTTATTAGTATAATTCTTTTCATTAATAATCCATGTATAAGTATTTCCATTTACTTTATCAGCATTATTATCTTTTACTTTTAGTTTTGTTTTGATATTTATAGTAACCTGTTGCGCTTCAAAATCATCTTCCATTTCAATACAATGAAAAGCCTCACTAGTTTTTATTGTTATATCAGAATTAGTATTATTTATGGTTACTTCATCATAACATTTATTCATAAATGTAGAATTATTATAATTAGTAAAATCATAAGTTTTATTTAAAGTTGCAATATAATTATCATTTTCAGTACTTGTTTTAATATTATAACCATTTGTAAAATTGTTTATTTGTTCACCAAAAGTATCTTCATCTGTTTCTATCATCGGAACTATTATTTTTACATTTTCTTTTATATCGTCTTCATTTATTGTAATATTATAATTAATAGTACATCCAGTAAGCATTATTATTACAAATAACATTATTAACTTTTTCATCTAATCACCCTAACCAACATAATGAAAAACTTCTGTAAAAGATTCTGCTGAAAATGAATCAGTATCACGTACTAAAGAACCTTGACTTGGAGCGTGGACAAATGAAATAACGGTACCATCACTATCTACTTCTTTAACAATTCCCGCATGTCCATATTTATATAATATATCCCCTGGATAGGCTTTATAAGTATCATATAAACTACTTGCTTCCCAATCTGAACTATTATGGGCCGTGGATAGAATAGTTTCTGTATAATGCGCAAGACTTATTCCAGCTTCTGCATAACAATATTTAACTAGTCCAGAGCAGTCAAATGAATCTGGTCCCTCGGCTCCCCAAACATAAGGTTTTCCTATTTGTTCTAAGGCACAATTTATGACTATATTACCTACTTCAGTGGAACTAGTTATAGTACCTGAGCCATTGCCACTCGAGTCGGAACTATTAAAACCACCTACAGCTCCAAAAGTACTATCATAGTTTGAACTATCAACAAGTAGTAATGTAAATGCCGCAAATAGAAACATTCCAGCTGCACCGGCTAAAACAATTTTACCAGTTATTACTCTACTAGCAAGAGTTGCTACTGTTTTCATTCCATTATCAGCCGCAGACTGTTCAACTTGCCCTGCTACTTTATCTTTAGCGTAATTTTTAGCTGCTTTACCTACAAAATTTTTGGCTTTTAATAGAAAACCCGGCATATATTCTCACCACCTATATGATTTATTATAGTCCTCCACCTGATCCAAATGAATCAAGTTCTTGTTCAGTAACAACAACATTAATTGTCATACGTTTTCTTCCGCATATGAATAAGGCTTCACCTTGATTAAATCTTTTAATATTTTCTTTTTCATTATCATTTAAGTCAATTAACTTTGATAAATCTTCAACAGCTTGTTTCTTTAATCCCATTACTAAGTAATAAGAAGCATTATCAAATATTGCTTTTCCTTGTGTTATAACATTTTGATCACTAAAATCTGATGGTTGCTGAGTTATAATCATTGTTCCTGTATTATATTTACGAGCTCTTCTTTGTACTTGAGCTAAGAAATCAGCACCTAAAGTATTATTACCTGATAAAAGTACATGGGCTTCATCAACCATTAAAACAGTATTTACATTAGGATTTAATGTTAAACTCCATGAATATTTTAAAGTATTAAAGAATAAAGCATTTCTAATATTAGTATCAGTATTCATTAATTCTTTAATATTAAAGACTATAAAATTACTTTTTGGAGATATAGTTGTTGTACCATCAAAATAATATTTAAGTTCTTTAATTAATGGTCTTAACTTTAATTCTAATTGTTCCAAAATATCTCTTTCTTTATTTTGTTCTGGCATAGCAGTAATTTTACCTCTTACTGTGGCATATACATCTTTAAAAGTTGGATAATTTTTAGAAGTATATCCTCTAAAATTAGTATCAAAATCTATACCATATCTTCTATAAGTTTCTTGAACCATTTCACTAAATATATTTAAAACATCCTCAGTAATAGAAGGATCATAATATTTCATAAAAGCTTTTACAGTTTGTAGTGATCTTGTAAGAACAGCATATCCCATACCTTGCTTTAATTCTTCTTCATCAGCATCCATAATAACTTCTAGTGGGTTAATCATACCATATTCTCCACCTTTTCCAAGTTCGATATAATCTCCACCATATAGTTTTGCCATATCTTCCATTTCACCTTCTGGATCGATAATAACTATTTGATTATCATTTCTTAAATGATTTCTAATCATTAATTTAGCCGCAGTTGATTTACCTGAACCAGAAGTTCCTAGAATAATCATATTAGCGTTATTTCTATTATTTTCTTTTTGAATTTGATAAAGGAATTGATTAAATAATACAACACCACCAGAAAAATCATAACCTAATAAAGTTGATAAACCTTTATCTTTAATACTATCAAAGACAAATGGATACATAGCCGCAATTGTAGGAGAAGGAATAGGTGTTCCAATTCTATCTTCTATATCTTGTTTATCAAATATAGGAAGCATTGATTTTAAAACTTTATCTTGTTCAAATCTTAATGGAATAGCACGCATATCCATAGCTTCTAAATAACTTTTTACTTGTAACTTTTTAGAAGTTAACTCATCTTCACTATCCGCAGTAATCATAACATGTAGCTGAAAATCAAATATTTTAGCTTGTGAAGCCGCTAACTGTTTAATAAACTGTTCCAAAGATTCATAATCTTGTCTAT
>CAVHAY010000088.1:6248-10656 GCA_963634115.1 Clostridia bacterium
TCTATACTTTTCTTGTATTGTCAAATCATGTTCTTCTTGATATCTAACTTTTAAATCAGCTATCTCTTTATTTATCATCTTTTGAATAATACTAAAAGCCATAGGAATATGTTTAATAACCATTTTAATACCACCCATACTTGTTAGATGTGACAAAAAGCCAGGGGCAATATATTTAGGATAAGAAATAGCCGTTAATATACAAGCATATTTATCAGATAAAACAAGACTATTTGTTTTAAATTCTAGCCCTTTAGGCGCTATTTGAGTTTTTATGTCCATGTATCAATCACCGTCCCAAACTTAGTTGAATTTCCACCATTTAAGAAATTATCTAATATAACCCTTAAATCTTCATTTGATGTTTGTGCTGATTCAAGTCCTGCATTTGAAAAATTTTGAATTAATGTTCTAATTCTTTTTTGAATCTTATCCATATCATTTTCTTTAAATAAAAGATAAAATTCAGTATCAACTACATTATTATTAGTAAACATATTAGCTTTATTAATATCATCTATAATTAACTTTCTTTTTACAGGATTTTGCTGTGAATTAGCTAAAAGTTGTAACTGTGATAAATAAGCCGTTATATCAACTGGTCTATCAGCACAAACAATCCAAAATTCATAATCTATCATGTTATATACATTTTTTAAATTACTAATTATAGAATATTGTACATCTGGTTCTAGAATAAATATATTTCTTGGAAATATTTTAACTCCCGTAACTTTCAAATTATTATCAAGTATTATCATACCATTTGTAATTGATTTTACTGGCACAAATGAATTTGTATACTTATTACTATTTGTACTCATCTTTCACACACCAACCTTTCCAAACATATTGCCTTCTCATAGTAAAAAACCTATAACATTCCTTAATAATTGTTAATGTATTATGATAATTAGGTATAGGCAGTACTAGAAACCCACATATTAGGGCAGGAGCAATATCTATCATTGCTCCTACAAACGTAGTAGGACTTATTGCCAGTAAGAGAAGTAAAGTAGTTATTACCCCCCCTAAAAACAAACCTAAATCAAACAAGTTAAATGCACTAAATATTAATAGTGATTTTTTTGAGTTTGCCGGTATTAAATATGATTCATTCATTTAATCATCCCCTTTCCATATTATTATTTCTAACTATTCATGTGTTTTTGACTAACTGATGATTTAACATATTGATCAACTTTATTAGCGTTTTCGTATTTATCACTGTTTCGTAATTTATTTGCCTGTTCTTTAGCACTTGATTCATAATCACAATAGTCCTCAAATGAAACCGGAGTACCTGCCGCACCTTTTGGAATCGTCAAGCCAGAAGCAGTGGTAAAGCCATTTTCCATGATTTCTCGATTAGTTCTTTCCTTTAAACTAACAAGTTCTTTGTTTGCGCCAGGAGTAAGACCACCATTATTAATATAATTTTTTTCAAGTATTTTCTGTGCTTTTTCAAGCGTTCCTTTTTGGTGTATATATTGTGTGGTAGATATTTTACCATTTTTATAGGCAGTTTCTAATCTTTCTAATTGGGCTAAATTACTTTTATACGTATAATCATTAGCTGCTAAATCAGTTTTGGCCATTTCTTTCATTTTTTTCACGTTTTCAGCAATACCATCATATGTTTCAAGTCGCTGATCATAAGTTTCTTTTTTAGACTGCATGCCAAGAGCATTTCTGACTCTTGCGCCCATTCTGTCTTTAGCAGATGTTGTTCCTCGTAAATCTACAGCTCTAGACTGTCTTGCGGCAGCTGACATTCCTGTTTTAGCCCACGTTCCAATTCCTTTATTTCCTGCTTTACCTGCGGCCATTGAACTTTTTAATCCGCCAGAACCAAAACCTCTTATTGCATTTAATGCTGTTTTGCCTGCACCAAGCTCATTATCCCTAGATGCTGCAATGGCACCTACCATACCACTAGCGCTACCTATTGCACCACCAACAAGGCCCCCACCAAATGCACCTAATGATTGTCCAATACGTAATTCTCCAGAGGCCTTAATACCAAATAATTTTTCTATTAATTCTGGAACCTTTTTAGCAAATTGGAAACATCCAACAACTAAAAATATATATATAAACATTTGTATTATGCCGCCTGGCTGTCCAGTTGTACCATAATCAATACTGCCATTATTAATCATGCTGCCTTCACCGAAGACTCCTGTCGCAATTATTGATATTAATTGTACTACTAAGAATATAGTTAATAATCTTATAAATAATGAAGCCCACGTTGAAAATACTTCTTTGAGCCAATTTGAAAGTTTACTATTACTAATTGACTCTTTAGGATCTACATATGAAATAATAGAAATAGGTGCGACCATTTGTAAAAACAAAAGTTTTACAGCACGCAGCGCTACATCAACACAATAAAACACTAAAAGAAAAGCTACATATCCACCAATCAGTGCCGAAATAAATGGCAGATAATTTATGACATATGTTGAATCTTTTTGCCAGTTAATAAGGCTACCAAAGGCTCCAAAATTCCTATGGTCTATTATTTCGCCATCTTCTTTATATTGGAAAAAGTCATATAAACTAACGCCCGTATTCTTTAAATCATCACCATTAAATTCTTTGTCTAACTTTTCTAAACATGCACTATTATCAACTTGTTGTGTTGTACCCATTATGCTTGCATTTTCACATTCAGTTATAATTTTTGTATTCAATGAAGCAAATGCCCCATATAATAAGAATTCTGTATCATTGGCCATACTACTAAATTTATCTACTGACATCTTTGTATTATTATCAGATGTACCAACACTTGCACCCATTACTAATCTACCAATGATATTACTTTGTAATATATATCCTTGTGCGATATTTAATGCCTGAAAAAGCCAAGGAGTAGCAACAAGCATTGCCATTGATATCATGACATTAGTAGCTAATTTACCAAAACCTTTACCACTATCAGTAAAACTATCCGGAGACACAATATACTGTATAATAGAAAAAGCTAATTTAAATAGCATAAATATTCCAAGAAGTATATATATACGATTTACTAAATTAGAAACACCACCAAAGTTACTTAAATCAATATTTGAAAGATATAAAATTATTTGGTAGCAAAAACCGATTAGACTATATACTACCTTATCAAAAGTAAAAGCTAATACTCTAATAGCATTTTGTATAGTACTCCAAATAGCGTCTCCTATTCCTAAGGGATCGAAAAACAAAACGTTAATCATCAAATATTCCTCCTTTCTTTTTTATCAATTGCCTACACCACATGTTACATTACCATCTTCACCTATTGTATACTCACTATATCTATTAACCAAATTCAATATAAAAGTTACTATAATAGGTAATAATAACAAAATTATTACTACAACAATTCTAATAAGTGTGTGCTTAAAGGCTTTAATCAATCCAGAATCATCACTACCAGTTAATGCCTTAATAAATTCTACCATTGTCATAATCACTAGTAATAAGATTCCCGCTATTGATATTATCCAAAAAAATTTATTTAAAAAACCAATAATATCATCATCAAACATACTGCAGTTTGTTGTCTCATAATTGAAACATTGTTCTTGAAATTCTTCTTCTGATACTGGATCTTTTCCAATATACCAATCAGTTTTATCACCATTTAGTACTTGACGACACACTTTATATGCATCTTGAATTTTTTCTATATCAGCTTTTTCTTTTTCTTCTGTTGATTTTTCATTAAAATCATCATCTGAAGCTTCTTCGTGACCCTCTTGTACGGATTTATCCTCAGTAAGTGAACAAGACAAAAGATTTCCTTTTTTTTCCCAGCCTATTTCTACAGTTTTTGAATCACTGCCTGGTCCGAAGTTATTTTCAAACAGATGTGTAACTCTTCTTTCATATATCGTGTTAGGACATTTCCAGCTGCCATAAGAATAAAATTTTTCTTTTAATTTATCTGAATCAGAAAAAAATTCGTTAATGCTATCAGTTGTAATTGTCCACCCATTGTTGCCAGTAATTTCATCACTACCGACGCAGTCTACAATTGGATCCGATAATAGTGAATAAGTAGTAGTACAATATTTAAAACCTGATCCGGAAATCGTAGCAGTACCTTCAAAATATCCTTCTGTATTCCTATAGACATTTATATTAATTTTATATTGTGCCGTATACTCTTCTACTGTAGGGCTATCATCATTGTTCGCTATTGGTATGTTATCTTTACTCAAATAAAAACAATTCGCATTACCACTGCCATCTGGAGTGCCTGCTTTTACATTGGTTATTTCTGTACAAAATATACTTATTGATATTATAAAAGTTAGGCATATATATTTTATAAACTTATTCATACAAGATTCTCCTTATATATTTTTTAACATATAAATATTATATCATAAAAAAACTAATAAGTATT
>CAVHAY010000089.1:0-4204 GCA_963634115.1 Clostridia bacterium
TGGTTATGATTTATTACTACGTCCTAGCAACTCTACTATAATAATAGCAATTATTGAGAATATTGTAAATACCTAAAACAAATTAAAAAGTTATAATTTCATATTCTGCCATAAACCTCAATATCCAGTCAATAATAAACAAAAAAATCATAATATAAGTAACATACCTAGGTATCTTCTTTATATATTTATCTATAAATGGCCTTAAAACAGATATAAAAATTAAACTAAGAATACCCCATAATAGAGCAAAAGGAAGACATACATACTTTCCAAGATGATATGGTCTATTAGTATAATCCCAAAAAGAAAAGCCAAAAAAATATTCAATAGATATTCCACCTAAAAATTCCAAAAAAGTTATAAGAACTATTATAATAGGTAAAATAATCAAAGTTTCTATTATCCTATTCATATGTAAATTATAAAATAATTTATCAGATACCAAAATAATGATCAAAGAGGCTAAACCGTATATTGGTGTCCATGGACCATATAATACCCCACTAGAAGCATTTGCACCAATACAAATACCAAAAAACATCTCTAAAAAATAACCAAGTGTTGAATAAACAAAAAAACAATTAAGATAGTACATATCATCACCATTAAATAATATGCACATATAATTGTTTTTTAAACATTAAACCTAAAATAACATATATCTCCATCCTGCATAATATATTCTTTTCCTTCAAGACGTAATCTTCCATTTTCCTTAACTTTAAGTTCAGATCCATACTTTTCTAAATCACAAAAACTCATAACCTCAGCTTTAATAAAACCTTTTTGAAAATCAGTATGAATTAAACCTGCACATTGAGGAGCCGTCATACCTTTTTTAAAAGTCCAAGCTCTTACTTCATCAGCTCCACATGTCAGAAAAGTCTCTAAATTAAGAAGTGAATATGCACTTTTTACAAGAACATCAAGCCCAGGTTCTTCAATTCCCATATCTTTCAAAAATTCATCTCTATCTTCATCAGTTAACTCAGCAAGTTCAGCCTCAATTTTTGCACAAATAACAATTACCATTGCGCCCTCTTTAGACGCATATTCCTTTAAAGCATCTACATACTTATTACCACCAAGTTCAGTCTCATTAACATTAGCCACATAAATAATAGGTTTTGCAGTAAGCAAACTAAATGCTTTTATAATCTTTGTCTCTTCATCAGTAAATACCAAAGAACGTACAGGCTTATTATCAAGTAAAGTTTGTTCAATTCTTTCTAGTAGAACAATTTCTTTTTTTGCATCTTTATCATTAGAAAGTTTAGATTTTTTACCAATTTTCGCCATTCGTGTTTGCACAACTTCTAAATCAGCTAAAATAAGTTCAACATTAATAATATCGGCATCACGTACCGGATCAACACTTCCATTAACATGCGTAATATTATCATTATCAAAACACCTAATAACCTCGCATATAGCATCCACTTCTCTAATATGAGATAAAAATTTATTACCCAGACCTTCACCATGTGAAGCCCCCGCTACAAGACCTGCAATATCAGTAAATTCAAAAGTCGCATATATAGTCTTTTTAGGTTTATATAAATTCTCTAAAAAATTAATTCTTTTATCAGGAACATTTACAATACCCTGATTAGGTTCAATTGTAGCAAAAGGGTAATTAGCAACTAAAATATTTTGTTTTGTAATTGCATTAAATAAAGTTGACTTACCAACATTAGGTAACCCAACAATACCTGCTGTTAAACTCATAAAAATCACCTACCAGCCATTATACATTATTTTAATCAAACTTTCAAACAACCTATTGAATTATTGTTAAAAAAATAGTATGATAATATCGAAAGAATAGAAAGGAGGGGTGTACCATGTACGAAAACGGTAAACTAACCGAACTAAACATAAATGAAATACTACCAAATAGATTTCAGCCTAGAATACTATTCGATGAACTAAAACTAACAGAACTCGCTAAATCAATTCGTAAACATGGTATCATCCAACCTATAGTCGTAAGACCAATAAATAATAAATACGAAATAATAGCTGGAGAACGTAGATATAAAGCCAGTCTTATTGCTGGTAAATCCAACATACCAGCTATTGTAGTAGCCATGAATGATAAAGACGCCGAAGAAATAGCCCTCCTAGAAAATGTACAAAGGCAACCTCTTTCTCCAATAGAAGAAGCTGTATCATTCAAAAGAATATTAGATAATGGCTATATCACTATTGCCGAACTATCAGAAAAAATAGGAAAATCACAAACCTATATAGCAAAAAAAATGAGCCTATTAAACTTAGACGACATTGTAGAAGAAGCACTTCTCAAAGGTAAAATATCCGAACGTCATGCTAGAAGTCTTCTAAAAATTCAAAATAGTGATGACCAAGTTGCCATGCTAAATAGAATAATAAATGAAAGACTCACAGTAAAAATGGCAGATAGAGAAATTAGAAACTATCATAATAAACAAGCTAATATGGCAGAACAACATATTGTAGCCACAGTTATACCCCAAAAAACAAAAGAAGAAGAAAACAATTTCACAAACTATAAACCATTAGAAATAAAAGAAGAAAGAGAGGATAATATGGATATAGATAAAATAATGAAAGAAGCAAAAGATATAAACGAGGAACCACAAGTAAATGATATTAGTGATTTAATGAAAGGAGCACCTGCACCTATCGAAAACCCATCTCAAAATCAAATACCTCAAACAGAACCAAATGTAGAACCAAATATAGAAACAGGTAATAAATTTGTAAATGTTGTGCCAAATAATACTGCGACTGAGACAAATACAAACGCAAATATGAATGCAAATACAAATTTAAATATCAATTCTAATTTTGACAATATTTTTAATCAAACACCTAATACAACAGGAGTACCAGTAACACCGGCAGCTCCTATAACATCAGAACCTGCTGGAGTTCTATTTGACAACCCACAAGAACCAAATATCAATAATACCAATATAAATTCACAAACTATGAATAATACTTTTGAAAGTACACCAACTTTCACAGCACAACCAACTACTCCAGTAGCACCTGCACCTACCGAACCAGCCACAGTACCACCTATGGAACCTATTAATAATACATATCATACCATTGGTACTAATGATTTTCAAAATATTCAAGCTCAACCTACTCAAAATACTTATTCACAACCTGAAACCATTGTGTCTCCTACAGTAGAACCAAGCTTAACAATAAACCAAAACAACCAAGAAACATCACAAAACAATAACTTCAGTGCAGTAATCAGCCTAATAAGAGACTGTAGCAGCAAAATTGAAGATTTAGGATATTTTGTTGACGTTGATGAAATGGATCTAAATGATAATTACCAAGTAACATTTAAAATTAATAAATAAAATTATAGGAATATTTTCCTATTTTTTTAATCTTCTTATATATATAATAACAATTCATAACAAAATTTTATTTTATTAAAAACCCTACTATAAAAGTAAGGTCAATATTTATCAAACATTATTCACTAATTTGAATAATACTTAAATAAGCATTCACACCATTCGTAGGTGTAATGTTAGTTGCATTCGTCGCATCAATTCCAAGTGTAATATTATCATTTTTATTTAAAGCAACAATAATACTACCAATAAAGTCCGTATTAACATTTGCCGTAACACTCTTCATAATCGCAGAACCATTTACCAAAATATCATTTCTAACAACCTCAACAGTCACATCAGTAGAAACACTAGAACTACCAGAAAAAGCAAAATCAATTTTATAAGTACCCTTTTTCGCAATTGTAAGTGTATTTGCAACCGCCGCCGTTATACCAGATACAATAGTAACTGTATTCAAAGGTATTGTTTTCATAGTAGTATCAGGTAAAGCTATCATATTAGCCGCAGTATCATGTCTTCGGCCATAATCTAAAGTTGCCACAGTAGACTCTCCTGCAGGTCCTGTTGGACCTGTTGGACCAGTAGCACCTCTTTTACCAGGTGCAGGTCCCAGTAATTTTTTACATCTTTCTCCTTCTTTTAAAATGTTACATATCTTTTTAGAATATTTTTGATTCAAAATACACCCTCCCTTCGTTAATATTTTATGAAAAAGAAAATATATGACAATTATTATTAACTAAATATATCATATTTGCTCAAAACTAAAACACAAAATAAATAATATAAAAATAATGTTATATTTTCTTAATAATTAAATATAATAATTATGA
>CAVHAY010000090.1:0-4167 GCA_963634115.1 Clostridia bacterium
ATTTAGCTCCATTATTAGAAACTTTTATGTTAGATGATTTGTTATATCAAAATAGAATAGATGAATTTAGGAAAATGAAAAAACAACTTAAATATACTAATAATATATGGGAAGAGTATAATGATAATATAAATTCAATAAATCACTATACTAAACCTGCAAAATATGGTGATGGTCACGATATAATAAGACCAATTTTATGGGATTATATAATCCAAATGGCTGTTGTCAATTCAGAACTTCATAATATAATTCAGTTTTCAAGAGGAAAGGATGAACTATATGAATCACAATTTTCTCAAAATGCATATTTTCGTAGTATAGAAAATTTTATTAACACTTTAAAAAATAGTAACAATTGTATTATCGTTAATTTAGTTTCTAATTTAGAAACAAGAAAAAATAGAAATAGAATAAGATTTGAAAATGGTGGACATTATGTTTCCAATGATACTATGGACAAAATATATTCAAAAAACATATTTGAATATACAAAAACTGGCGAAAATTTTGGATATTTATTAGTTGCGGGTCAAACTATTCCAGTATATACTATTGTTAACGATAAGACACTTAACGAGATTGAATTAAAGAATTTTTTAGAGTATAATGTTAATAAGGTAATAGAATATTACAATGATTTAAGGAGAGACAAACATGGAATTAAAAAAGATTCAAAAAGATATTTGGCAGAATAAATTAAACAAAGGATTTAATACAACAGATGTAAATAAAGAATTTTGTTTATTATACGGAGAAGTTTCTGAGGCATATGATGCTTGGAAAAAGAAAAAAGATGATTTAAATGAAGAATTAGCAGATATTGCTATTTATTTAATGGGATTATCTGAAATGTTGGGTTTTGACTTGGCAGATGAAATAGAGAAGAAAGTTTCTAAAAACAAAAAACGTGTATATAAAAATATAGATGGTGTTAATGTAAGAATTAGCGATTAACATTTTGATGTTAAGAAATCCACCTAACTTAAATTTATATTAAAGCAGCCCAAATTAAATTGTGGTACAGGCTGCTATTAAGTTAGAAATGCAAAAGTAGAGAAATATCAAAAATTATTATGAACAAATTTATAAGAAAACCTCTAGATTTTTTCTAGAGGTTTGTCTGTACTCTCTGTAATACTATTACTTGTTAATAGTATGTCAAAGAGTTATTTGGGTAAATATTTTATAGATATAGATAAAATTAAGAAAATGCTAAATGAGATAGAATAAGTAAATAAATATAAACTATCTGAATTTTGTAATATTTCTTATTCATCTTTAATGAGAATGTGGTATAATCAAAAATAAAGGAGGGGTATAATGCAAATATTTAGTGTTGGTCATGTTTCATATGACATCACATACAAAATTGATAAATATCCGTTAGAAGATACTAAAAATAGATTTAAAGAAAAGGAACAGTGTGTTGGTGGAAGTGCCGCTATAAGTGCTATATTATTAAGTAGGTGGAATCAAAAGGTTGAAATAATAGGACAAATTGGTAATGATGAATATGGAAAAATAATTAGAAAAGAATTATCTTTAAATAGAGTTGGTAATAGATATTTAGAGGAAAAGGATACTATAGAAACGTCTCATAGTTTAATATTATCTAATAGAGAAAATGGTAAGAGGACATCATTTGATTATATTCCAAAGACTAAACCATTAACGGAATTTTTCGCAGATAATAAGCCTGATTATATTTTACTTGATGGTTATGAAACAACTATAAGTAATTCTCTTGTAAAAACGTATAAAGATGCTGTAAGTATTTTAAGTCTTCAAAATTTTAGTGGTGAGGCTTTAGAACTAGCTAAACATGTTAATTATTTTATTTGTAGTGTAAGTGATGCTGCTAGAATAACGGGAATTAAATATGATAAGGAAAATAAAACGACATTAATTGATATATATAATAAAATGGTAGATTTATTTAAAAATAATATAGTAATATATTTAGATTTATTAGAAGGTTGTGTTTATACATATAATAATCAAATTAGGATAATGCCAACTATTAAAGTTAAGGTTATAGATAGTGTTGCGGCAGACCATATATTTTTTGGAGCTTTTGCGTATTCTATAATAAATAATTTTGATTTAGAAAAGGCTTTAAAATTTTCTAATATTGCCAAATCTTTATCAGTTACTAGGGTAGGTGGATATAAATCTATTCCAACTCTAGAAGAAATGAATGAAGTGTATGAAGAAATTAAGTGATATTGTTTTTTTAGATAGTTATCCGAGTATTGATCTACATGGATTAGATAGAGATTCTGCGAGGGTTGCGACAAATGATTTTATAAATGATAATTATAAAATGGGTAATGAAATTTTTGTTATAATACATGGTATTGGAACAGGTATTTTGAGAAAAGAAGTATGTAATACTTTAGAAAAAAATAATAAAGTATTAGAATATAAAACTGATTATTTTAATAATGGTTGTACTATTGTTAAAATAAAAATAGAAAGATGACAACTAGTCATTTTTTTTGTATTAAAGGGGTGATTTTTTAGCAAAAAAATAATTTGACAAACAAAGGCGGTTGTGTTAATATAGTGTCTAATTAAGGGGGGATAGATATGTATGAGGAAAGAAGACCTAGTTTTTCTAAAGGTTTTATTTTAAAACTGCTACTATTCATTGTAATAATTATTTTAATAGCATGGTTATTTCCAACAAAGAGTTATGTTAGTGATTTGATAAATTCAAAACTTGGCACTAGTAAAGAACAAGTTTTTAATAATAATCTTAATACAATGAAAACAGCGGCACTTTCATATTATAATGGTGATAGATTACCTGAAAAAGAAGGTGCTAGCAAGAAAATAACACTTGAAGAAATGCTAGAAAAAAAATTGTTAATAGAATTTACAGATTCAAATGGTAAGAAATGTAATAAAACAAAATCATATGTAGAAGTTACCAAAAATAAAAATGATTACTCTATGAAAGTAAACCTATCGTGCCAAGATGGTAAAAACTATATTATAAGTTATATAGATGCCTCTGGTAATGAAGTTTACTCAAAAAAAAAATTAACTGATGATAACGAAGAATCTACTAATGTTAAAAAAACAAATAATGGTTCATCTGATGAGACAGTAGAGTGTGAATATGTGAAAAATGATGGTGGATATTATTCTAATTATAGTGCATGGTCTAACTGGAGTACTAATGTTGCGACACGTAGTAATACTAGAAATGTTGAAACAAAAGTAGAAAAGGTGGTTGTTGGTACTGATACAGTAGCAACTGGCAGCACCACTCAAAAAAGTTACCCAACTAAACTTAAAACAGTTGTAAATGGGACAGTTAAATATGTGTATGTTTGTCCAAGTGATTATGATAATGCTGGAGCTCATGATACATTAATTACGTGTGTTAAAACAATAACGACATATAGTGAACAACCATTATATAAAAATGTTGTTTATTATAGATATCAAGACAGAAAATATGTTTCTGATAGTAATGATTATAAATGGAGTAGTTGTAATGATGAAAGTTTATTAAATCATGGTTATACTCTAACGGGAAATAAAAGGTAAATACGCTTGTAGGCGTTTTTTTCTGAATTTTTATAAATTTTGTTCTGTAAATATTTGACTTTGATATATCCTTGTGATACTATATCTATAGTAGAAGATAGTCAGGAGGATTTTGATGGCGGACAAATACATATTTGAATACAAAAACGAAAATGAATTTAAAAAACTTGAAAGTGCCCTTAAAAAATATAATATGCTCGCTTTTAAGAAACTCTATTTTGAATACTATCCAGAATTAAAAAAAGGAAATGTTTTAGGAGAAAAAGTTGGTGATGAGTATCATATTAAATTACCAACAGATGCTTTATTTGCGAAAGTACATGGTAATTTAGAGGCACATTATCAAATTAATGAAGAAAGAAAATCAATTGTTTTGTTGACATTAACTCCGGAGAGTATTTTAAGTGAAGGTCATCAGTCTGAACTTAAAACATATAAAGGTGTAATGGTTTCAAAAGAACATTCAGAAAAAGATATGTTTAAGATAAATTTATTAAATATGATTCAAAAGTAACTATATATTATATGGTTATTTTTATTGTTTTTAGATATTTAAACATTGTTTGTGTTTAAAGTATAAATAATAGAGAAGAATTAGTTTGTTTC
>CAVHAY010000091.1:0-4202 GCA_963634115.1 Clostridia bacterium
TTAAATACATATTTAAATAATGATTGGTATAATAGTTTAGATAGTAGTGTTCAAAACATAATAGTATCACACATGTTTAATGTAGGAGTAGTATATCAATATGAATCAAATCTAACTAATACCATAACCGAAGAACAAACATATAAATGGAAAGGCAAAGTAGGACTTATAAACGTAAGTGATTATGTAAAAGCTAGTACCAATTCAGCCTGTACAAGTATAGATGATTATTATAATCAAAGTTGTGATTATAGTGCGACACATAACTGGATATACGCAGGACCTGCCGGTAGTTTAGAATTTTGGATAATCACGCCTTTTCCCCACGCAGGTTATTCTGTACATTTACATTGCATTTATAAATCTGGATATGCAACAGGGTCTTCTGGTTTTTTGAGGGAGACAGGCACTTACATCTCTCATGTTACACTCCCAGTTCTCTATCTGTCATCTGATATTACATTAAGTGGAAGTGGTACTAGTATAGATCCATATGTTCCAGTGCTTAAATAAATTATAATTTTTTAGATAGTAATAGATTATATTTTGAATGATATATGTAAAAAAACATTGTTTCTGTTTTTGAGAGACAATGTTTTATTATTTTGTTAGTCTATATATATTTATTGATGGTTTATTGAATAATCTAAATACTGGTGTTGATGTTCCTATGCCGTTTGATACATACATGTCTGTAGTTTTATTATTTATTTTATAATGCCCTTCTATGTAGGTTTTAGAACCTTTATATGTGATGAATGGACCATAGAATGGAATGTTTACTTTTCCACCCATTGAGGCTCCAGCTAAGACTAAATCATAGGGGTTATTTTCAAGTTTATTAATATAATCTCCTTCATGCATTAATAGTATTTTATATATAGGTCCACCTGTTTCAAATGAATTTAGATAATTTTCTGTTTTTTGGTTTTTATTAATTATTTCTTCTTTATCGCTAAATGATGAGACACCCGCGATTAAGAGGCCATCAAAACCTTTTTTATATATGGTGTCGTAATTATTATTTAGGTTTATAAATCCGCTATCTTTGACGATATTTTCCCATTCATCCCATGATATATCTTCATTACCACTTATAATATATTTACCACATAGTGTTTCTATTTTAGATAGCTGTTCACTAATTAGTGCTGATGTGTTATTATTTATTTTGGATTTTTTATCTAATAGGTCTCCTGTTATGACGACGATATCTGGATTATATTCATTTACTTTGTTTACAATGCTTTTTAATCTTGATAAATCTTTATTGTTAATATAGTGAATATCTGATAGATGTACGATGGTAAAGCCTTTAAAATTAGATGTTATTTTATTTGTTTTTATTTTGTATTCATGTATAGTAATTTCTTTTGGTTCAATATATGAACCATATAGATAAATCATGCTTATGCAAAAAACAAGTAATAAGAATATTTTTAATAAAATATGTTTGTTTTCTTTTTTATCCATATATGATTTCACCTATTATAATTTTAACATAAAAAAAATAAAGACGAAAGCCTTTATTCAAATTTAGGCAAGTAAGAGGGTCATAACTTGCAAACTCATTAAGATGCCATTATGCATGAAATGAAAACCAGTGGACACTAATATGTTATTGGTTCTGGTCATGATGTATGCGAATGCGATACCACAACTACTATAGGATATGAGATGTAAGATGATTAGGGGGTTATTAACACTACCGGTTAAGTGAAGGCTACCAAATATTAATCCTGATGCTAGAATATATATTATTTTATCTTTAAATATTGCTCTAAAGCCTAATCTTAAGACACTTTCTTCTAGCAATGGTGCTAGAAAGACGGCCGCTATATATGTATATATTGGATATAATGAAAATTCGTTTCTAATGGCTGTTTCATTTTCGGATGTGCCACCTCCTAATAAGATTATTAGGTAATTGGTACTCATCATGATAAATACACCTATAAGATAGAATTTAAAGTTTTTACTAAAGTATGATTTGTGATTTATTTTTATATCATCTATGGCTTTTTTGTATTCTTGTTTAAATATTAAAAATATGCAGGTAATTAAAATTAATTCAATTGAGATATTATAGATCTCTTTAAAGGTCATAGTTAGGCTTGTATAATCTATATGTAATATTTTTAATGGAGTTGTTTTGAACCAACTAAAGGCAAAAAAAAGCAAGATAACAGAAACACCTTTTATTATATTACTTAAGAAATTATCTTTTGTATATGTAATCACTTATTTATCATCTCCTACTTAGTATATTATATCATAGGTTTTATGAAAAAATATAAAAAAAGAAATTTACTTATAATTGTTTTTTTATATGTTATTTGATGTTATAATTATACTAGGAGGTTTGTTATGTATACTATAAAAGATTATTTGGTTTATTATAAAGATATTCCATTTGAAGATGCAGAGTTTAATGTGATGGATAATATACTATTTTCAGCACTTGTTTATTTACCTATTGAGAGTTTAACTACTGATGCAATTACGATACATGATTTAGCTATGCTTTATAAATCTGCGGCTTTAAAATTAGAGGGAGAGCTTAATTATATAGGCAAAAAAATGGCACCTTTGTTACCTGATATTATGGATAGTATTAGGTATAAAGATGTTATGATTAATAATATTAAGAGTGTTTTAGATAATAAACTTCAGTTTTTTGCCACTACTTTTAGATATAATAATATGGCTTATGTTGCGTATAGAGGGACTGATAATTCTATTTCAGGTTGGAAAGAAAATTTTAATCTTTCATATAGTTATCCAATTGATACTCAGGTGTTAGCGTCTGATTATTTAAGCAATACTATTACGGCGATGGATAAAAAGATATATGTTGGTGGTCATTCTAAAGGTGGTAATTTAGCGATGGCCAGTGTAATGGAAGTATGTGATGAGATATATGATAGAATTTTACTTGTTTATAATAATGATGGGCCTGGATTTTTAGGAAATGAATTTAAAAGTGAAAAGTATAATCGTTTACATAAAAAGTTATATAATATTATTCCAGAGGAGAGTGCTGTAGGAATACTTTTATTTAATAAAGATTATAATGTTATATGTTCAACTGATAATGGACTTTATCAACATGATCTTACCTCTTGGTGTTGTTTTGGACCTTTTTTAGTAAAGGGAAAATTAAGCCATTTTAGTAAAGAACTACAAATAAGGACAAATAAGTGGCTTACGCAGATGGATGACGGGTCAAAAGCACAGGTTATTGATACTTTTTTTAAGGTAATTGAAGAAAGTGGTGCTATTCATTTTAGAGATTTATCATGGACTGAAATTATGAATTTGGTTAGAAGAAGTGTAAGTGTGGATGAGAAGTCTAAACAGTTATTGTTAGATACTTTAAAAGTTTATATGACGCTTCGAGATTAATAGATAATTAATTATTGAAATTTAAAAAATGACTATATATTTTATGTGGTTATAGTTGCGAACCGATTTATTGGTGTGATATAATGTGTCTAATTGTTAATCGTATGTATAAGGAGGACTAATGAAAAAATTATTTAATTTAATAATAACAATTGTTTTTTCGGTAGTTTTGTTTTGTTTTGCGATGATTATGATTATTAGTAGTTTTTTCACTGCAGAGATGATGCAGAATAATTTTAAGAAAATTGATGTTATACATGAAATAAAAAAGATACAAAATAGTACTACGTCTGGGACATCGGCTGAGGTTGCGGATCTTATTAATACTGCTTATGAAGAAGCAGAGAATCATGGGATAGATAAAAAGCTTGTGAATACTATTTTTAATGATCAGGAGACGAAAAGTTTTTTAGGTGCTCTTGTGGGATCTACTACTGATTATGTGATTAATGGAAAAAAAGGTAGTATTCCTACTAGTGATGATTTTAATAAGTTACTTGATGATAATATTGATAGATGGATAGATGAAAGTGGAGTTTCTATTAGTGATACTAAGAAAGAAGTTCTACTGATAAGAATGAAGAGTATGTCTAGTGGTATTATTGATAATATACCAAATTATACATCTGTTAAGGGAGCAGTTAATAATAATGTACTAAATACTATAAAATTTATTTTTAGTGATATGGTAAAGATCGTTCTTGGTGGTTTTGTTATATTATTTGTGATTATTTTATATTTGTTTAATAGGAAAGATGCATTATTGTTTAAATATTTAGGTGGTACTTTATTTATTT
>CAVHAY010000092.1:0-1561 GCA_963634115.1 Clostridia bacterium
ATATTACTCATATTGTATAAAAAAGAAAGTTAATTTTTAACTTTCTACATATATATTATTAATTAAATTTATTTATGCACTAGCCTCTTTGCTACTGCTTGAAGAATCTGTTTCTTCATCAGTCGCAGTGCCAACACCTGTGATAAATTTCTTACTACATGCCCATGTATCATTAGTAGTACCATTAGTATTGTTAGAGTCAGCCTCAACTCCTGCGAGTAAATTTACAACAAGCTGAACAATAACAACAATTAAAAATACTAAAATGCCTGACACAAGTCTTTGTACAAAGGCTTTACGATACTTCTTAACATCATCTTCACTTTTAGCAACTACACTTCGAGCAAAGTCAAGCATTCCCCATATAATTAATAATACAGGAACTACTATCTTAATAATTCTAATAATAAGCGCAACTATATTAAAAAGTTCATCAGGAACTGCCACTCCTCCACACATAGTCGTGTTTTCATTTATAATATCTAACACTTCTAGCATATAATCACTCTCTCTTTAAACTATGCACCATTAACAAATGCATTAATACAGCTTGTTATACTATTCTCGTCAAATCCACCTTGAGATGTATCAGATCCAACAACACCAGAAACAATATTAACAACTAATTTAACAACTGCTACAATAAGGAAAACAACTATTGCAGTAATAAGCCTTTGAATAAAAGTCTTTTGTCCTGCTTTAATTTTTTCTTCATCGCCTCCGGTAACACCTTTTGCAAAGTCAAGCATTCCCCATATAATTAATAAAATTGGAACTACAACTTGAATAAGCAAAATAATGTAGTGAACAAGATTAAATATTCCATCAGGAATATCTATTCCCGCACATGAAGTTAGCACACTTGCATAATTAAACATTTAAATACCTCCTCTATAAGATTTTTTAACGAGATATCTAGAAACTCAATTTAATCAACACCATCAATAAATTTTACAACACAGTCCCATAAATCTTCTTCGACAGCATCACTACTATCAAGACCTGCTGTTACGTTTATTATTAATTTTGTTACTGTAAAAACTAATAAAACTAAAATGCCAGCTATAATTCTTTTGATAAAACTTTTTTGTCCTGCTTTAATTTTATCCTCATCATTACTGGCAACACCTTTCGCAAAATCAACCATGCCCCAAATAATTAGTAAGATGGGTACAATAACTTGAATTAAGAAAAAGGCATCGGAAACAATATTATAAATACCATTGGGAATTTTTGGTCCTCCACTAAAGCATTCAGCAGAATTTGTATCATCTAATACTAATGTAAGTAAATTAATCATATACTAGTCCCTTTCACAAAATAATCATACTTTAAAAATCTATATTTGTCAATATATAACTTATTTAAACATGCCAAATAAACCTTTTTTGTCGCCTGGATTAGTGGTCATCATATTATTTTGATTTACTTGATTAGCAAAACCCATTTTAGCAAGTAAAGCATCAAGCGCAGCATTATTATTTTCTTGATCATAAAGTGGTGGTAAATTATAAAATGTCTTACTATTAGTTTCATATTCAAAATCTAAAACATCATGACT
>CAVHAY010000092.1:1571-10427 GCA_963634115.1 Clostridia bacterium
GTAAACTTTTATTTAAAATGATCTTTTTACCTTTATATTTATCAAAGGCTTTAGGATTTTTAGCCAATAATTTATTAAGTTTAATTTTAGAAGGTTCAACTAAATATAAAACATCTTTAATAACACCTTCTGCTGATAAGTTAGTATTCATATCTACCAAAATAACATCACTAGAACTAAACTTAGATAAATTATTTCCAAGTTCCATGGCATTTATACTATACATGTTTTTATCACCAAAATACATAAAATCATGTTTATCTAATTCTAAAGCTGTAACTTTATAATTACGTTCAAGTTGTTTTTTCATAATATAGGTAAGTGTTGTTGCTCCAGCACCCTCAGTAATATTTTTAATACCAAGAACAATTGTGCTTGTTCCACCAATTACTTGTGTAGTAATAATAGTAGGAGCACTATCATGGGTCGTATCAAGTTGATGATATTGGGCAACATCTCTATAACTATTAGGATTATTGTATAAATACATAATTCCATCAACGTTCATGGTAAAATTATAAATATGCATTGAAATTAAATCTGACAAATACTCTGGATTAGTTACTTCAGGAGAATTATCTAACAGTAATATCAAACTATCCATATTAAGAGATAGAGATAATTTTTGTAAAGTTTTAATATCTTTATAATCTTTTAAAGCAGTTATATCTAGAATCATTCTCTGAAAAAAGAAATTTTTAAACTGATCAATAATTTCATCAACAGAGAATTCACCATCTAGTTTCTTAATAATCTCAATATCTAAAGTTGCCAAAGCATCACGATATTTATTAGCAACAATTACATTCATGTTCTACCTCCTTAATTTTCTATTTTTCTAAAAGTCATAGTTTCTCCCTTAACAGGAAGTGTTATTTTAATTCCATTTAATCCAAATGAACTGGCTATATTAAATGACATAAAAGTAACAACACTATAATAATAACCATCCCCTGTATCGTGTCTAAAGACACAATAAACATAATCACCATTTTTGTTAACTAAAGTACCACCATTAGCATATTTATTGCAGACTGATAAACTTTTACCAAAACTAAAGTTTTTTTGATAGCCAATACCTGTAGAATTTATAGTTGTATTTTGGTCTGATTTTTTAATATCACTCCATGATTTAGCATTAGCATTTGCTGAACCAGTACTTTTAGAGCCACCTTTTAGCCAGTCATATATTTTTTCTTGAACTGTATCATTATAAGCAGCACTAATGTCTCCATTACGTTCTTGCAAATATTCGCCTTGCTTTTCTATTTCTTCAATAATTCTATTTTTGACTTTATAAGCTTTAGAATAACTAATAGATCCAATAAAGAAAGCAATAAATAAAATAACAAATATTATAATTCCATAAAATATCATAGCATTACCCATTGATTCATTCATTAGTTACTCACCCCAAACCTATAAATTCGCTCACCTTTAGTATGAATAGGAATATTGATATTACCAATTATTGGTAAATCAAGGGAAATATAACTAACAACACTATAATTATAATATTTAGGTAAGTTAGCACTATTTTTATCATCACTACTTACTGTATCATCGGCATAATAATATACACAATATGCATGACCATTACTTACTGCATTAACAGGAGCAACATTACCTCTGTTAGAACATTTAACAGTATTTTTAGAATATCCTATTTTATCAAGGGTACTATCTATTTCTTTTATAGCAAGACTATTATACCCTTCATATTTATCTATAGAATATAAAATAGCAGAATTAACTTTAAATGCTTTATAATAACTAATGGCACCACATATAAAAGCAAAGGCTATTACAATAAATATAATAATTATTTGTATAGTAAAAGCTTCTCCTACTCCCTCTTTCATATCAGCTTACCTCCCTATTTATATTCCTTTATTTTATCCTAAACCTTTTGTAACATCGGCAGTTGTTTTATCACCACTATTACCTAATTTATCAGCCTCACTGTTAATACTTTTACTTATCATAGTAATGATTAAAGTAGCTGCCGCTAAAATTGCCGCAATAAGTATAATAGTGATAACTGTGTTACTTGCTTCTCCACTTGCTTCTTTCATTTATATATTCACCTCCTAAAATATATTTAGTTTTTTATAAATAGAGTTCCCTATAAACTCACATATTTTAATCTAAACTAATTATAGAGCTAATAGCACCCGTTGCCTCTCCATTAGTTACAGACTCAGCTTGTTTTTGTACATTACCCATAACACTATTTAATATAATAGTTGCAGCCGCTAAAACTGCCGCAATAAGGATAATAGTAATAACTGTTAAACTTGCTTCTCCACTTGCTTCTTTCATTTATATATTCACCTCCTAAAAAGACATAACCACCATCATTGATAATAGTAGAAAACCTAATATTCCACCACCAGTACCAAATAACATAACCATAGTTTTTTGTTCCATCTTTTCAAGTCTAGCCTTATATTTTTGTTCTCGGGCTTTATTTTGAAGAGTTGAAATACTTCTTGAAAACATAAGCAATTGTTCTTGTTTATTCTCATTACTACCTAAAGAAAGCCTATAAAGAAGTCTCATCATACGCATAGAATCTCTAACTGGATATTCATTTGCAAAATCCATATAAGGTTGTACAGAAGAATCACCTTCATCAATTTTTTGAACCATTTTTTTAAGACCATTCCTAAAAATTTCTGGGGCTGTATCTACACTTTTAGCAAGCGCTACTGGAACAGTGTAATGTTGAATAAGAATTTCTAAACCTTTTAAATAATAAGGTAGAGTCTGATTAATTCTAGTTAAGTTATTAGTATAATATTTTTTTAGTTTCATATAATCAGCTTTAAAAACTGCAAAACCAATTATTATGGCTAATAAAACATACATAAATGATATATTACCCATAAATAAGAATATCATAAAAACTGTAACTACAAGGCCATTTCTTACTCTTTTATTATATAAAGTAACAATATCTTCGTTAGTAAGTTCCCCATATCTTATTTTAAGTAAGAAAACATAATCGTCTTCCATTAAAAACTTGAAGTAGGGTTCAATTTCATTTATAAATCTTTTAGAATTAAAATGATTATTTGCTTCTAGTAAAGCAACGATAATAGCAAATATAATTATAAATGTTAATCCTAAGCTCATTATTCCGCCCCCACATCTTCATTATAATATTTTTCCCCACTAATAAGGAAATATGTATTAAGCCATATAATCATATGTAAAATTAATTGTATCCACCAAGTGTCAAGCATTTTAACATAAGTATCAACACTAAGTAATATTTGTACAAGCATGACCATAAGATATAACATAATACCAAATCTTAAAAACTTCTTATGAAATTCTGCTCTATCCATTCTGTCTCTATAAACAGCTTCTACAAGCATATCAATATCATTTTGCATATTTTCTAAAGTTTCACCAGCATCTTTAGAACCTTCATTAGTAATTTGGTAAAATAGTTGATGCATATTTCTAACTATAAAGAAATCATATTTACCATTAAACATTTCAATACTTGCATCAATAGTACCATTTTCATAAGCCATGTCAATCATTAATTTAACATCACTTTTAACAGGATCTTCTAAGACACCAGAATCATATACACCTTCTAATGCCTTAACAAAAGATTGTGTAGTTTGAAATTCCATAATAGTATTAGTTGTATAAACTTGAATTTGTTCAAATATAAATTCACTATAAAGTCTCTTACACCTTAAATAAGTTAAATAAGGAATGAAACATACCGCTACTATGGCATATACAATACACCAGAAAATATTATAAAAATATAGGAATGCCAGTACTGCCGCACCTACCGCAAATACTGTAATTTGAATCATATATTGTTTTTTAGTGTATTCTTGTCCAAGTTCTTTAACTTTTTCCCTTATAACTTTAAATGAATAAGGAGTATATTTATTATAAACAAAATTAATCTGTTCATTTACAAACTTATAAGCATTAGTTTTATTATCACTACGATAAATAACCAAGAATATAGCAATTGCTAAAACAACAATAAAAATTATAAAAGTCATTTTTCCCCTCCTTTATTCATATCATACATTTAACTTATCAATGCTTTGACTAGGATCTAGTATAGCATCTACTTTTACATTATTAATTGTACCACTAGTATTACCATTATTCAAAGTATTAACAGTTTTATTTACACTTTGAGTGTTAATTTTATTATTAGTCATATTAACCTGTGTGCTTTCAATATCAGGAATACTGGTCATAGGTTTATCATGAATAATACCCTCAGCTTCTTCTATAGGTACATTTTCACCAAGTAATCTAAGTTCTTTAGGTAAAAATACTCCTTGAACTTCTAAATAATCTAATAAATATTTAGAAGGATTTTGTTTTCTAACATGGCCTTCGGCAGTTTTTCTATAAATAACATTACTACCAGGGTTATTATCATCATCAACAAAGAACTCTGTAACTTCAGCAATTTCTCTAATAAAGTTATGGGTTTCTTTATCGGTTCTACCTCTAACATAAATACCTATTTGAACGTATCTATGTATAGTTTTTAAGAATTGTTCTACGTCCTGACTAGTCTCTAGCAAACTATAAAGTCTGTTTGGAATACTCGCTGCTTTATCTGCATGGATAGTAGACAGTATGTAGTGTCCAGATGATATAGAGTTACGAACTGCTAAAACAGCCTCTGCACTACGTACTTCTGAAAGTAATATCCATTTAGGGTTTTGTCTCATACATGTAACTAAAACATCAGAATAAGACGCTATATTATTAGTTTTCATAGCCACAATATCTCTATGTGGAAATATCTTATCAAGGTGTAATTCTAGGGTATCTTCAATAGTAATAATTTTTTCATCTTCGGCAATCTTGCTTGCTAAATACTTAACAAGTTCAGTTTTACCAGAACCAGTTTCTCCAGCGGCAATTATATTACAATGTCCTTTTACACAATATTCAAGAAAATCATGAATATCAGGTTCTATATATTTTTGTTTAATGATAGTATCTTTTTCTAATCTTATTTTCGCAGGTGTCTTTCTTATAACACATGCAATTCCATTAGTGGCAATACTATCATGGACAAAGTTAAGACGAAGTTCTGAACTTTCAGCATCCAAGAATGGATGAGCCATATTAAATGTCTTACCCATTACATTGGAACACTGGAAAGCTAATTTTTCCATAAAAGAATTATTTATATTAGGATTTTCAACCCTATAAATTCCTTTAGATAATGTTTTCAAATGAATTTGACCACCATTATCATAAGAAACATCTGTTATATCATCATTATCTAAATACTCTTTTAAAGGGCCAAAATCAAGTTGTTCAAACATTGATTCATGCATAACTATTGTCCTTGTGTAGTAGTGGTAGTATTTGCATTTGAATTAGTATTTGTATTAGTACTAGTACTAGTACTATCGGTAGTACTATTAACATTCTCAGTTGCAGTATGTACAGTACCATCACTTTCAGTAAATATAGCAATTACTTGATCTACATTTTGAGTAAGACTTAACTTAGTAGTAAATGTTTTTTTAGTAACTTTAGTAACTTTACCAGTAGAACCTAATTGATAAGAACAAGTATTTTTCTTACAACTCTTAGGATAAGTAATAGTAACTGATTTAATATTAGTTCCAGTTATTTTAATAGTAGGTAATAATTCATCTACAGTAGTTGTTTCAGTAGTAGGAATATTAACAGCATGAGCATCAATATAATCCGCTAATTGTTGAGTAGATACTTCAGTTGCTCCTGTAGTACTAACTTTACCACCATGTGGTACAGGGAATAATTCAACTCCTAAAGAGCTCATATAAGACGCTTTTCTAAGAAGTAAGTTAATGTCATCTGGAACACCAAATATTAACATGGCAGGAGTTCTATCTTCTTCTGTATTTTCAAAGACGTTTTTACCATCAGAATCTTTTACTGCAAGTACTTCAACGTTAGAAACTAATTTACCAAGCATTACTTTTTCATCTTCACCATTACCAGTTTTCATGTAAATATCAATTTTATTTCCTGGATAAATAGAATTACCATAAGTAGTTTCCATATCAACAGGGAAATTGTAAACAACCTGTCCTTTCTTAACTTTAACAAATACAGAATCAGGTAGTTCACTCTTAGTAATTACAGTATCATCATAGAACATACTTCCTTTAGGTATAACAGCATTAACATTACTATATTTACCTATAACATTAGCGCTATTAGTAATAACATTATCACTAATAGAAATACTAGGCATATCAACTGTTTCAACCATATCACTAGTAATTTCAGTTCTAGGTTGAATAGTTTCAGTCGCAACAGGTACAGAAACAGGTTGTACCGCACTATTTATTTGACTACTATATCCTATATATAGAATAATTAAAATAATAATTATTCCAAGAATTGTAATCGTATTTTTGTTCTTTAAGAACCTTTGGGCCGAAGCCATAAAATTATTCATATTTTTCATCCTCTTTTCTTTCTTCTAATATGGCGTTTCTAAAATCGCATCTATTGTATTATTTAATGTAAAATCATATGTAGTACTATTACCAATAACCCCAAGAACGCTGCCACCTTTAACAGTACTGGTAACTCTTATACTGACTTTAGGTGGTAATTCATTAACATCTAGAAAATCTATCTTATACTCTTTACCACTAGTTTGAGCACTTGCTGCGAATCTTCTAATAAAGGTTTCTACAAATTTTTCTTTATTAATCTTATAAGCTCCATGGCTTCTATAATAACCATAATCAACAGAGTCCCACATCGCAGCTTCAGTAACTTCTTTTAATAATTGTGAGTTATGTTCATCACTATTAGTAATTGATTGGAAAAGAACAATAAGAATAATTGATGTAACACCAAGCATAATTACAAATACGCCCCAAAATGATTTATTCATTTCTTATCCTCCTAACCACTAACTTTCTGCACATACCTTTAGGTTATTATAACCGCCACTAGAACATTTTCCACTAACACTAACTCCTAACGTACCACGTAATATTTTGCTTTTGCAAGTATTACCCTGACAGATTAATGTAGCATTATTGTATTGATTCTTTGCATTATAACTTTTAATAGTATTAATATTCTTACTATTTAAAGTAACACTATATAAAGGCTGTGATTTATAAATGCTCTTACTTTCTGTACTACGATTATTTAATATATGGTTATACACTATAGTATTGCCCTCAGCAAGACCACCTGTATTAGAACAATTTGTTTTCTTTGTCTGGATATTATAAACACACCAGTTAGCTCCCGTCTTTCTTCCACTACCACTTAGTGCAGGGAAAGGATTTGCTAAATCAATAGTCCTATATATAATTTTTCTATTTCCTGGGATAGGACAATTACCATTTTCATCTGGACATACCATGTCAGTATCAGGACAGCACTGTTTATATTTACCACAATTTGTACAACATTTTTCATCATGGTATTTATCATATACTTCTTTACTAACTATTTCAGAATTATTAAGGTAATAATAAGTCCGACCAGAAGTTGTTGTTACAGATGTACATGTCTTTGGACATTCAGAATAATATGTTTCTTCTGAAACCTCATTACCTGTAGGACCATAATATTTACCATTTTTTATAACACATTTTTTCGAGCAAACTTCTTCATATTTACTTTTTGAAACCTCAGTACCAGTATTATCATAATATTTAGTACCAACAACTTCACACTTTGTAGAACATTGGCCATATTCATCAGAACATTCACCATTATCACATAATATTTTATCCTTACCACAAGTAGTTAAATCACATGTATATTTATTTTTAATAGCGTTATAACAATTACCGGCTTTATTTGTTACTCTACTATTACGACAATTTCTATACTTGCTAGAACCATATCCATATAATTTAGCACAAGCAGAGCCTTTTACTAATTCTTTTTCGTTATTATCTAATTCACCTTTCTGATCTTTAAGATAAATATTTAAATCATTTGTTTCATTAGAACCAAAATAATCATTTTTAGCATTAAATGCTTTATACATTAATGATTTATTATCATTTTTAGGTAATGAATATTGTAAAGATATTGATGCATTATTATAACTTTCAAATGAAACGGGTAAATTAGATATACCAATATCGGTAGTAACCTCATTTCTATTAGAATTAACATCACTACTCTTTTTATAAGCTTTACCAGAACTATCAACCTTAGTATATATATTATCAGGTAATTCATAATATTTAGTAGATGTAGAAGTTAAAAGATAATTAGAATCATATACAGAATTAGATAATGAACTTTCGGTTATTACATCTTTGCTTATTGTTCTAGTAATATTTTCTACTAAATCAATACCGTCATCATCATTAACATTATAACTTTTATTATCTGTATAATTTAATTTAATACTTCCTGATTGTCCGGCAGCAGTATATGTTTGTTTTCCATTAGAACCCTTATTTTCTTGGGAAACAAACAACTGTAAACAAGATTTTTGATTACTTCCAAGAGCCCTACACTCTCTAGTCTTATTAATCTTTATAGGAGCAAAATTAGATACCCCTGTTTTAAACATAATACCAGTAGTAGGCTGATTAATAGTAAAATATCTTCCCGGTTCAATATTCATATTTTTACCATTATAATTGCTGGCATTTGGAAAAACAACATTAAATTCTTCCCTACAATATACCTGACAACTAGAATCTTTAGCAATTCTCTTTTTATAATAACCTTTGATCTTTGTATTCTCATTTTCAGTACTGGCAAATATATCATCCCAATTATTAATATCTTGTATTTGATAAGTTCCATTCTTCCCAGTTGATTTACAGTCTTCACAAGCTGCATCTATAGAATAAT
>CAVHAY010000092.1:11048-13069 GCA_963634115.1 Clostridia bacterium
CATCAGCTTTTACATTTAAGTGGCCAATATTCCAAGTTAAAGTAATTATTGATAAAGTTAAAGTAAATATAAATATTTTGGTTTTACTCATTGTTTCACCTTCTTTAAAACAAAAGCTAAAAATATAATTAAGATACACCCTAATATAGATAAAATAATTGCTTTATTACTTGTATCCAAAGTTGATGAATCAACACTGTTATTACTAACTTTATTTAATGTATTTTCATATTCCTTAATTTTTTCATAGAAGTCATATTCAGATTCAGCTTTAGGTCCTCCCCATAAACTGCATACATCAATGTTAGGGTATTTCTTACATTCATCATAACCAGAAAACATATTATATGAAGGTAAATTAATATATTGTGATAATAAAAATTCATCTTTACAATTATCATCATTAGAATATATATTATAAACATTATTACTACTAAGAGAATTTATATTATATTCACTATTACCAATATATATATTGTCTTCTTCATCCTTTAAATAAATATCATCACTCGCATTAGTTATATGAATTGTAAATTTAGGATAACCCTCATTCATTTCATAACTATAATTAAGCTGTATATTAGAGGCTATTCTAGAAAGTTCAGCTTGCCTTTCATAATTACATTCAGCTTTGGAAATATTAGGCAATAACATCATACAAATAATAAATAATATAATGCATCTATATCTAGTCATAAAGCTTAGCCTCCCTTTCTATTATAACATATTTTTAATTATTTTAAAGTATATTCATATGTAAAATTACGAATAGTAAATGTAAAGTAAACATTTGAGGCATTTTCGATTACTTTATTAACTTCTATGTAGTAAATATCTTGTTCATTTTTCATCTTAGGTTTAACTAATTTAGAATCAATTTTATGGTTATACCACTTATCATCTATTTTATAATAAATGGTTCCAAAGTTATTTAAAAAATAATATAAATTTTGAATATCTGTATCATTATCTTGGGCTGGGGTAAATTCTCCTTTTAGTTTAATTAATGTTTTGGCATAGTTACCGCTAGCAGTTGGGGTAACGTATTCATAAGATGTATAACATTTATTTTTCTTAGAGCAAAATTCATATTCGCTTTTAAATTTATTACCAATAGTAAATTCATTAATGATAAGACTAGAATCACCTAAAATAGTTCCATCATATTTTTGGGTCTCACCTATACTATTATTAGTACCTTTACTAGATTTAAGTAGATTATTAGGGCTTAAGGTAACATAGTTATTTTTTGCGCCAATTTGACCACTAATATAGCTAAGGTTATCATTAACTTTTAAAACAAGTTTGCTTTTCTGATAATCAGATGGTATTTCAAAAGTTAAAAGATAACTTTCAAAGTCAGATGATAATCTTTGATCTGTATATGGGGTTCCTATATCAGATAAATCTGCATTATAATTAATAGTTTGGGCATAGGATTTTCCCGCAACATGTAAGGTAAAAAGTCCAGTATTAATTGTGGTTTTTTCATTAGCATTAAGTTTTTTAACATCTATTTTGACAACTACAAGAATATTATCAGTAACTATGTTACCGTCTTCATCTGAATTGGTTAAGTAGCTACTAAGGACATTTAATCCTATATTACTAACTGCAAAGGCATCATTTTCTTTATAATGGGCAGTATAAATATTTCTAAACATAAATATAGTAAATGTAATGGTAATTATAGTAATAATACATATAAGATTAATAGTAAATTTATGTTCAATATAAACATATCGCATATTTCTAATTTTATTTCTAAAGTTTCTTCTAACTTTATTTTTATCAAAATCAACCGCAACTTCAAATTCTTCGTTATCTTTTATATCAATATCTAGTTCTTCTAAATCAGATGCAAAATCAAATTTTTTAATATCAAAGCCTGTTGCTCTAATTAAAGTTAGAATAAATACCGCTATTTGTATAAAAAATGCAATAAATGTAATATCTCTCATAGCTCTTGTAATAGGTACACTAAGAAGTTTTGTATAGACATTATGCATAAACCCATAATC
>CAVHAY010000093.1:0-2902 GCA_963634115.1 Clostridia bacterium
GTGATACTGCCATGGGAACAATGCTTCAGTATGGAAGTACTGTTTCTAAAGAATTTGCTAAAGCATATTTAATGAAACCTAAATTTGCAGAGGCTCATGATAGTGGTTACATCCATATTCATGATATGGACTTTATGCCAATGGGTACTACCACTTGTTGCCAAATAGATCTACATAAATTATTTAATAATGGTTTTTCAACTGGACATGGCCATTTAAGAGAGCCCAAAGATATTATGAGTTATTCTGCTTTAGCAGCTATTGCTATACAGTCAAATCAAAATGATCAGCACGGAGGTCAAAGTATTCCAGCCTTTGATTATTATCTAGCACCAGGAGTACTATGTACATTTAAAAAGCAATTTAAACAGACTATTGCAGATTATCTAGATTTTACAACCTTAAATGGTTTTATAAATATGGACAAAATCGCTAAAGATATTGATAAACTAAAATCAATAGAAATAGATTTAAACGAATTTGAACATTATACCAAAAATTCTGCTGAAGTTAAAAGAATGTTTGAATTTAGTTATGATAAAGCTTTAAAAAAGACGAATAGACAAACTTATCAGGCCATGGAAGCTTTTATACATAATTTAAATACTATGCATTCAAGAGCGGGAGCACAAGTACCATTTTCATCAATAAATTTTGGAACTGATACTTCTCCAGAAGGTAGAATGGTTATGAAAAATTATTTGCTCGCAACTGATGCTGGGTTAGGTCATCATGAAACTCCAATATTTCCAATATCTATATTTAAGGTAAAAGAGGGAGTAAACTATAATCCAGGGGATCCTAACTATGACTTATTTAAATTATCATGTAAAGTGTCAGCCAAAAGGCTATTCCCAAATTTCTCATTTCTAGATACAACATTCAATATTACAGATTATGACCCAAATGATTACAGAACAGAGGTAGGATATATGGGATGCCGTACAAGGGTACTTAGTGATGTCCATGGACCATCATATACTCCAGGTAGAGGTAATCTATCATTTACCTCAATTAACTTACCAAGATTAGGAATAAAACATGGTATTGTCAGTGGGAAACAAGATTTAGACGGTTTCTTTAAAGAATTAGAAGAAATGGTAGAATTAGTTAAAGATCAATTACTAGAGAGGTTTGAAATACAATGTACAAGGCACGTTTATAATTTTCCGTTTTTACTTGGACAAGGTGTTTGGGTGGATAGTGAAAAATTAAAACCTACTGATAGATTAAGAAAAGTTTTAAAACACGGTACATTAACAGTAGGTTTTATCGGATTAGCAGAGTGTTTAAAAGCCTTAACTGGTAAGCATCATGGTGAAAGTAAAGAATCACAAGAACTTGGCATTAAAATAATTAAATTTATGAGAGATAAAACTGATGAATATACGAAAAAATATAATTTGAATTTCTCTTTAATTGCTACACCAGCTGAGGGCTTATCTGGACGCTTTACTAATATAGATAAAGCTATTTATGGAAAAATAAAAGGTGTAACAGATAGAGATTATTATACAAATTCGTTCCATGTTCCAGTATATTATAATATAACTGCCGCTAAAAAGTTAGAAATAGAAGGAAAATATCATCCTCTTACAAATGGTGGACATATTAGTTATGTGGAATTAGATGGTGATACAGCTATGAATATTGAAGCTTTTGAAAGTGTTGTAAGAATAATGCATGATAATAATATTGGTTATGGGGCCATAAATCACCCAGTAGATAGAGATCCAGTATGTGGTTATACAGGTGTTATTGGTGATACTTGTCCTGGCTGTGGCAGAAAAGAGGGCGAAGGTGTCGCAATTGAAAGAATTAAAAACGCAAGTTTAACTTGCCACGGAAGATAGAAAATTGTAATTTAAATATTATATGAGGAGGATAATAAAATGAAAGCAGAAGAAAAAAAAGTAGGAGAAGGCGTAAATTTTGAAAGAATTAGAAGAATAACTGGTTATTTAGTAGGAACAGTAGACAGATTTAATAATGGTAAAAAAGCCGAAGAACATGACAGAGTAAAACACGAAGCACCAAAAATGAAAAATGAAAATTAGATTAGCAACCTATCTACAACCCGATAGTATAGTAGATGGCGAGGGTATTAGAACCGTTATATGGACACAAGGCTGTTCACATAATTGCGCGGGCTGTCATAATCCCTCAACCCATGATTTTAAAGGTGGATTTGAAGTAGACGTCGAAGAAATAATAAATGACCTAGATAAAATAGAGTTTCAAAGAGGAATAACCTTTTCTGGTGGAGATCCTATGTTTCAAGCTGAAGCCTGCAATGCCATTGCAGAGGCTTCTAAAACCAAAGGTCTAAATGTGTGGTGCTATACCGGTTTTACTTATGAAGAGTTACTTAATAACCCTAAAACAGTAGAATTTTTAAAAAATATAGATGTTTTGGTAGACGGTAAATTTATATTAAACCAAAAAAGTTTAAACCTTGACTTTAGAGGCTCTAGAAATCAAAGAATAATAGATGTTCCCAAATCACTAAAAGAAAATAAAGTCGTACTAATTTCAAAATATATGCAAGAAAAAAACGCAAGTATAAAAATACAAAAAGAAGAACATATTTATATATAGTTTTTCTTTTATTTTAAAATAAAATATGATAAAATAATAATATAAAAGGAGCGTCAAAAATGAGAAAAAAAGGATATGTAGATGAAAAAGGCAATGTAGTAGATATGGCTTTCGAAAGCAAAAAAACAATATTAAATGTACTTTTTATAATAAATATAATAATACCTTTAATTATAATTGGAATAATAATTTACAAAGTAGTAATAAATTATAATTGTAATAAATTATATACTACTGTAAAAGAATCTGTGAATAGTTATTTAAAAGATAATAAAAAATTGCCTGAAGTTGGTGGTGAAACAGC
>CAVHAY010000094.1:0-824 GCA_963634115.1 Clostridia bacterium
GTCTCTACTATCTTGTCCAAAATTTTCTAATAGTTTCTTTATAATAATATTATAATAATATAAATTAACAAATGGAATAAAAGTCATATAAAATACGCTTTTTTTTAGGTCTAACATCTTTACTAAAAAATATACAGTATAAAAAGGTATATAGGCTTTCCATGCTTTTTCTTTAGCCCTTTTTAAAAGACTACCAATACAAATTCTAACTGTTATATAAATAATAAGATACAATACAAAAAGTAAAAAGAAATATATAAAAGTACCTTCAAACATTTTATCTTCCTCCCTTATTTATTCTATTTAATTTATTTAAACCCACAATCTTATCACTCAAATTAATATTATTTAGATTATTAATACTAGTATTATTTTTTTTAAAACTATCATTTTGCATTTGAATACTATTTCTAATATAATCTGGAGTTTGATTAAATCCCCTTTTAACAGCATTAGAAAATTTATTCATTTTATTTAAATTTCCTTGATTATTTGAATTAATGATCATTTTGCATCCCCTTTACTTTAGCCACTGGGCCATAACTAATTCTGTAACCATCAATAAGCCCGTATTTATTTATTGCTTCTAGATGTTTTTTTGTAGGATATCCTTTATGCTTTCTAAAACCATATTCAGGATATTTGGCATCTACTTCATACATCATTCTATCGCGAGTAACTTTAGCAATTACACTAGCCGCTGCGATCGAAATGCTTTTAGCATCACCTTTAATAATTGGTAAAACAGGTACATCCAATTCTAATGGCATTGCATCTGATAAAACATATTCTACTTTTTTTTGTTTTTTCACTTCATCTATGGC
>CAVHAY010000094.1:834-4307 GCA_963634115.1 Clostridia bacterium
GCTTTTTTACTGGCTTGATATATATTTATTTCATCAATTTCTGAAGCTGAAATAACTCCAATTCCATATATAACATGATTAATCAAATATTCATAAAATTCATCTCGTTTTTTCTCTGATAATTTTTTTGAATCATTAAGCCCATCAAGTTTAAAATCATGCGGTAACATAACAGCCGCTGCGACTACAGGTCCAAACAAAGGACCCCTACCAGCTTCATCAGTACCTACAATATTATTAATTCCTTTAGCATGTAATTCGTTTTCATATTTATACAAACCCATTTACATTCACCTTACTATAAATATTATATCAAAAAGCCAAAGAAAAAACATCATATATTAAAATTTTTTTACTTTACTTTACTATATTTACTAACAATTGCTTCTGCAATTTTAAGTCCATCCATGGCCGATGTAGTAATACCCCCAGCATATCCGGCACCCTCACCGGCTGGGTATACTCCTTTAATATTAGCCTCTAAATCTTCATTTCTTAAAATTCTAACAGGTGATGAGGTTCTACTTTCTACAGCCGCAATTATAGCGTCATCCATATTATAACCCTTTATCTTAGTATCAAAATATTTTATAGCTTCTTTTATATTATCATTAATATAACTAGGTAATATATTATTTATATTAGCGAACTTATACTTACCTTTAAAATTAGGTTTTACTTTACCAAATGATGTAGATTTTTTATTTTCCATATAATCTTTAAGCAACTGAACCGGAATATATCCATTACCCTCTTCGTAAGCCAAAGCTTCTAATTTCCTTTGAAATGAAATGCCGGCGAAAGTGTCATCACCATAATCATCTTTAGAAACTGTAACTACAATCGCGCTATTGGCATTTTCACCATCTCTGGCATAATTACTCATACCATTTATTGCAATTCTTTTATTTTCTGATGAAGCATTAATTACATAACCACCAGGGCACATACAAAAAGTATAAACTCCTCTTTTTTTAGTATAACTAAGTTTATAAGAGGCAGAAGGTAAATATTTATCAAAATCCCCAAATTGTGATTTATTTATAAATTCTTGTGGATGTTGAATTCTAATTCCCACTGCAAAAGGTTTATTCGTTAAATTTAAATATTTATCTAACATACAAAATGTATCCCTTGCACTATTACCTACAGCAAGTATTAAGATATCTGTATAAACAGTCTGCCCATTTAGTATAACACCTTTTATTTTTTTATCATCAATAATAATATCTTCTAACATAGTATTATACATAAACCTACCACCATTTTTAATTATTTTATTTCGTATATTTCTAATAACATCTTTAAGAACATCAGTCCCTATATGCGGTTTATTTAAGTATAATATTTCTTTTGGCGCCCCACATTCAACAAAAATAGAAAATATCTTTTGCATTCTGCCATCCTTATCTTTGACTAAAGTATTTAATTTACCATCTGAAAAAGCTCCAGCGCCACCTTCACCAAACTGAATATTAGAATTAGCATTTAAAATATTATCATTTAAATATTTATTTACTGTCTCTTCTCTATCTTCTACTTTTTCCCCTCGATCAATAATAATTGGTTCATAACCCATTTCCGCAAGCAAATACCCAGAAAATAATCCAGCAGGTCCTGCCCCTATAATTATTGGTCGGTTTTTAAATATAATTTTACCTTCTTTAGGATATTTATATTTTATATCGTTCGGAAGCAAAATATTATTATTAAATCTTACATTTTTTTCATTTTGCAGGATCAAATCAAGTTCATATACAAAACATACATTGCTTTTGTCACGGGCGTCTATTGACTGTTTATGTATTTTATATTCAAGTACTTTAGCTCGAACTTTTTTTGATGCTTGCTTTATAATTTCATCATGAGTATTTTGATCTACCGGTACCTTTACTCCTCTTACTCTAATCATTAGTTGCTTTACCTCCAAGCATGCCACTTATAAAAGCAAAAGATAGATTATAGCCACCACAGTCTCCATCTACATCAAGTAATTCACCTGTTATATATAAATCTTTTACAAGTTTAGATTCCATGGTATTCATATCTATTTCATTTATATCTACACCACCAGTACAAACTTGTGATTTATCAAAGCCATTTGTCCCTATTATATTTATACTCATTGATGATATTGTCTCACATAATTTATATTTTTCTTTTTTAGATAATTCATCATAATATTTTAAACCATTAATACCAGCTTTATTTAAAATAATCTTAATTAACTTATAATGAATAATTCCCTCTAAAAACTCAACAATAGTTCGTCCTGTTACAACCTCGCTCCTAGCTTCTAAAAATTCTAATGCATTATTTGTAAAAGGCATAAAATTAATTTTTAATTTAATATTTTTATTAAGATTTAAAGAAACCAAATAACTTAAATTAAATATACATATTCCACTTACTCCATAATCTGTAAATTGAACTTCTCCCTCTTCTTCTTTAATAAATTCATCATCAATATATAAACTAACTTTAGCGGCTGCTCTAACACCATTCCAGTCTTTTAAAATTTTCTCATCACTTTTTAAACCTGTTAAAGCAGGAAGTACTTTATTTATCTTATGTCCAAATGATTTAGCAATTTGATATCCTAAGTCTGTACCAAATTTAGATGCTAAGGAACCACAAGCTAAAATTATCTTGTCTGCTTTTAATTCATCATTAATGATAAAAACTTCTTGTTTTTCTATTTTAGTTACCGTATAATCTGTAACAATATTAACAGAGCAAAGTTTAGCCTCAGTCATAAGAGCTTCTTTTATAGAAATTGCCGACTCTGAATAAGGATAATAATAACCATTTTTTATTTTAGGTACTACTCCAATTTTATTAAAAAATTTTAATATATCATTCGCATTGTTATCTATAATATTTTTTAAAAAATAATTGTGGTAATGAATAATATTTTGATCACTATTAAAATAATTACATTTGCCATTCCCACTTACAAGTATTTTCTTACAGACTTTATCATTCTTTTCAAGCACTGTAACTTCATTACTTGCAGAAGCATATATTGCGGCAAGCATTCCAGAAGCACCTGCTCCAATTACAACAACCTTACTCATATAAAACTTCCTTCCTTAATATTATTATAATATAATGTATACTAAAATTTATATTATTTTTTATTACTTCAGCCAAAGTCATCATAACATACATGCGTACGTGTGTCAACTGTTTTTTTAAATAATAATTTATTATTTAACAAACATTTTCAAAGTATTAAATAGTCTTTTAAGCAAAAAGAGAAGTTCTTACACTTCTCCAATTACAATTAATACCATAGGTTTACATTCAGTCTGTTCATAAAGATATTTACCAACTTTATCTCTAATACCAGATTTTATTTTAGCAAAATCTACGTAATTAGTTTTTGTATGTTCTTTTATAACATCCAAAGATAATTTTTCAGTTTCCTTTATTAAATCAATGTTATCTTTAACAAAAATAAATCCTCTAGT
>CAVHAY010000095.1:0-1952 GCA_963634115.1 Clostridia bacterium
TATATATCCTTTTTATATTCAAGTAAATTAATTTTTTTTAAAAAAATTAGAAACAAAAAAACTCATAAAGCATTACTTCATGAGTTAAGATTAAAAATTTCTCTTTCTTAAAAATGCTGGGATAACTGCACTATCATCATCAGTATCATCAAGTAATAAATCATCAGCATCATCTTGGGCATTATCTATATCATCAAATCCAGTAGCAATAACAGTAACAATAATTTCATCAGTAAAATTTTCATTGATAACAGCACCAAATATTGTATTTATATCTGTATTTGCTGACTTTCTAATAGTTTCAACAGCCTCTTCAACTTCAAATAAAGTTAAATTAGGTCCACCTGTAACATTTATAATGGCATCGGTTGCCCCATCAATACTAGTTTCTAAAAGAGGGCTTAAAACAGCTTGATTAGCAGCTTCTACAGCTCTATCTTCACCTACACCCGCACCAATACCAATTAAAGCATTACCACGTTTTTCCATAACTGTTTTAACATCTGCGAAATCTAGATTAATAAGACCCGCAACTGCGATTAAATCAGATATAGACTGTACACCACGTCTAAGTACATTATCAACTTCTTTAAAAGAATCAATAAGTGGTGTAGACTTGTCAATAATCTCTCTAAGTCTGTCATTAGGTACAATAATTAAAGTATCTACATGTTTTTTTAATTCCTTAATACCATCAAGAGCCTGTTCCATACGTTTTTTTCCTTCAAAAGAGAAAGGTTTCGTAACAATACCAACAGTTAAAGCTCCTAAATTTTGAGCAATATCTGCGATTACTGGAGCAGCACCAGTACCAGTACCACCACCCATACCACAAGTAATAAATACCATATCAGAATCTTTTAAAGCCTCTTCAATAACATCTTTAGACTCTAAAGCAGCCTCTTTACCTACTTCAGGATTGGCTCCCGCACCAAGACCATTAGTTAATTCCTCACCTATTTGAATTTTATTCTCTGCCAGAGAATTATTAAGAACTTGTGAATCAGTATTTGCAACAATAAATTCTACTGCCTGTACCCCTGATTCAATCATTCTATTAACGGCATTACAGCCTCCGCCACCTATTCCTATTACTTTTATTTTTGCAAGTTGATCCATTTCTAATCCACCAAACATAATTACATCCTCCTATTCGCCAAAAAAGTATCCAAATACTTTACCCAGCATTGTCTCGTTTGAAGTGTCCACAAAATGCTTATCCGGTGATGACAACACTTCCATATCATCATTCTCTAGCATTGTAAAATTTTGACCCTTTAATTTTAAATTATCAGTAAAATAAATAATATTACCAAGGGCTACTGAATATTTGTTATTTCTAACACCAATAAGTTTAATTTTCTCTGTTTCAGTTTTAGAATTTAATATCCTAGATACCAGTTCATTCAAATCTTTAAGATTACTGGTACCACCAGTTAATATTATATACTGAATTGGCTTATTTGTTAAGAGGTTAATTTCATTTTTTACTAAAGAAATTATCTCTTCCATTCTAGAAACTGCAATTTCGCTCACTTCTGCTTGATTAATTTTGATTATTTGTCCTTCTTCATTAGTAACTTCATAATAATCATCAGGATTAATATACTTCTTTGAGCATCTAACAAATCTGTGTTTTATCTTTTTAGCCTCTTTCATATCTATTTTATACATGTAGGAAATATCAGAATCAATATCACTTCCGCCCATACCAATAATTTTAGAAGCAATAGGCACAGCTTTATTATATAGATTTATCGTTGTAGTTTCACTACCAATATCAACAATAAAACCTATTCCAGTCCTATTCTTTTCATTTTTATTAATACAAAAATTACCAACACTGCTGACAGATATATCAACAATTTCTTTTCCCATATCTTCTAAAATACTGGCGACAGAATATAAATTTTTTTTAGGAAGAGATATCATCATCCATCTAGAAGAAAGTT
>CAVHAY010000095.1:1962-4987 GCA_963634115.1 Clostridia bacterium
ATTAATAACAAAGTCAACTGGATATAATGTAACAAATTCCTTATTATAACTTAGATTATCTCTAATGGCCCTTTTATATAAAGTGTTAATTTCCCCAGCCGTAATCATATCACCTTTAACATCACAATCGCTATTTACAACTTTGTATTCAGCTTTATATAAAGCAGCAGAAGCAATTACTTTTTTTATTTCAAAACCAAGCATAGCTTTTACTTCGTCAAAAGCTTTACCTATAGACTCTTTTGCTAGTTTAGGATCAATAATTAACCCTTTTTTTATTCCTTTAGATGGTGCAGAAGAAGCCGCTAGTAAATTTAAATTACCATTATGTAGTTCACAAACAACAAGTTTTATTGCATCACTACCAATATCAATACTAGCATAAACATGCTTCATATCATCATCCTCCTACAGTATCAACATAATTATACTATATTTTGTTCAATAAATCAAAGAAAAAACTTATATTATTAATTATTAATGAAATTTTTTGCTATAAAACTAAATATAATCTCAATTTTTATAAAAAAAGCATTTAGTTTTGCATTCAAAACATAATAAAACAATTATATTTTAATAAATCCACTTATCCATATTTTCCCCAATATAATTATCTGCTTTATCCTTTAATTGCAAATAACTTTTTTTATTCTTAATAGCCCACGCTAAAACAAGAACCTTTTTTCTATACCTTTTAATATACCATTTATCTAAACAAGTATAGCGCACTGATATAAAATCAGGTTTAACTAAAAACTTCGTATACAAATAAACTAAATATAAAGGATAGTTCCCTCTATCAGTAAATAATACACCTCTAATATAATTAGGTTTATTTACTTTAAACCATCTTACTCTCCTTGGGTCAAAACTTTTAATAGCAAACTTCCCATTATAATTATCTAAGTACTTAATAACTTCATTCTCTAGCCTTCTTATATCACTATCACACTTAAGTTCAATAATAAGTGGTACTTTACCATTTACTAGTGTAAGAACATCTTTAAATAAAGGAATATTATATTGCTTTATATCTTCATAAGTAGAATCTTTTAAAACAACATCTTTACCATATAATCTTTTTAAATTATCATCATGAAAAACAACTATATTATTATCATGTAAAAGATGTATATCAAGTTCTATTGAATAACCAAATTTTATAGCTCTTTCAAAAGATGAAATACTATTTTCAGGTATTCCATCTTCATATAAACCTCTATGAGCAATTAAATTATCCTTTAAAAACTCTATATTTCTCATTTTATAAGTATATCTCCAGTCATTTCTTTTGGTACTTTTTCACCAAGTATCTTAAGTATTGTAGGAGCAATATCTGGTAAAGTTCCATTTTTAAGAGTTATATCATTTAAAGTAACAATAAAAGGTACTTTACTAAGTGAATGAGAAGTAACAACATTTTCATTACTATCAATCATATAATCACTATTACCATGATCACCTGTTAAAACAAACACTCCATTTTTTTCTAATACTTTTTTATATATTAAACCTAAACATTCATCTACCGTTTCTAATGCTTTTATAGTCGCCTTATAATTACCAGTATGCCCTACCATATCACTATTTGCAAAATTAAGTAATATAAAATCATAATTATCTATTTCTTTTAAAAGCCTATCAGTAATCACATAAGCACTCATTTCAGGCTGTAAATCATAAGTCGCAACATGAGGTGATGGTATCAAAATCTTTTTTTCTCCCTTAAAATTCTTTTCTTTACCACCATCAAAGAAATAAGTAACGTGAGCATATTTCTCAGTTTCAGCAATTCTAAGTTGTTTATATCCTAAACCTGCTAAAAACTCACCTAAAGTATTATTAATTTCAATTTCATCAAAAGCAATCACACACTTAACTTCATCACTCACACTCATCATCGTAAGTAAAGATATATCTATATTTTTAACTTTAAATTCATTAAAAGATTTATTAGTAAGAGTCATCCCTATTTCTCTTAATCTATCAGGTCTAAAATTAAATATAATAACAGAATCACCATCTTCAATTAAACCATTTTTATCAAGTAAACTAGGAACAATAAATTCATCAGTTATCCCTTTAGAATAATTCTCATCTATAATAGTATGATAATCACTATATTCTTCAGTATTACCATATACTATAACATTATAAACCTTTTCAATTCTATCCCATCTATTATCTCTATCCATCGCATAATATCTTCCAGATATACTTGCTATTTTACCTATCTTTATTTCATCAAGTTTAGCTTGTAATTGATCCAAATATTTAATACTTACATTTGGTAAAGTATCTCTACCATCAGTAAAAACATGTATATAAACATCTTCAATATTTTGAGTTTTAACTAAATCAAGCAAAGCCATTAAATGATTAATATGTGAATGTATTCCCCCATCACTAAGTAAACCCATAATATGTAATTTATGTCCTTTAGACTTTTTTATAGCATTTAGTATATTTTTATTATCAAAAAAACTTCCGTCTTTAATAGCATTATTTATCCTCATTAAAGGTCCATATAAAACCCTACCAGCACCAATATTAGAATGCCCTATTTCACTATTACCCATTTGTCCTTTAGGAAGACCAACAGCCTCACCACTAGCCTCCAGTAAAGAAAAAGGATAATTATTTTTTAAATAATTATAATTAGGCATATATGCTTCTTTAACAGCATTACCTTTAGGCTCATCTCTTTCCCCAAAACCATCTAATATACATAAAAGTAATGGTCCCATATAATCACTCTCCTATAGTAAAGTATAACATAAATAAAAACATCAATAAAGTTTTTTATTTATAATTGATAATTAAAACAATAAAAATATGGTATACAATTTAGTAATTTGTATACCATATTTTATAATTTATATTTATCCTATAGTATATGGACTATTTTGTGTCCCACTTCCACTTAATGTTATATCAGATGATAGATAGAAAACTGGAGCTGCGCCGCCATAGAATACGGCGCGAAAAAAGGCCACATTAATTTCAAGTATCCCTCATGGCCCGC
>CAVHAY010000096.1:0-4376 GCA_963634115.1 Clostridia bacterium
ATCCTAATGCATAAGTACCTTAAATAGGGTACTTTTATTATATTTATTGTTATTTATTTTTAGATACGTGTTATAATCATTTTAGGTGGTACTATGAAAACGTTTATAAAAGGTAATTATAGACAAAGTATTTTTTCATCAGATAAAGGCTATATTATAGGTCTTTTTAAAGTAAAAGAAACTAATAGTAAAGATATAGAAGCCGGTAAAACTATTACATTTACAGGTTATTTTCATGAACTTAATATTGATGATAATTATATATTTTATGGTGATATAGTAGAGCACCCTAGATATGGTAGACAATTTAATGTAAATGATTATGAAAGAATAAAACCAACTGATAAAGAGGGAATTATTACTTTTTTATCTAGTGATTTATTCCCTGGTGTAGGTGAAATATTTGCTAAAAAAATTGTTGAAACCCTTGGTGAAAAAGCTTTAGATGAAATATTAAAGGATAAAACATGTCTATACTTAGTACCTAAATTAACGCCAAAAAAAGCCGATAAAATTTATGAAGTTTTACAAAAATATGAAGAAAGTGGTGAAGTAATTGTCTATCTAACTGATATTGGTTTTAATATGAGACAAGCCTTACTTATATATAATGAATATAAAGCTATAACTTTAGATATTATCAGTAGTAATATTTATAAAGTTGCTTTTGATATTCCAGAAATTGGTTTTACCAAAGTAGATACTATTGCTTTTAACACCGGAATAAATAAAGATGACAAAAGAAGAATAAAAGCTAGTATAATCAACATCATGAATATATTAATATTTAAATCAGGTGATACATATGTCAAAAAAGAAGTTATTACAGATAATACAAATAGATTTTTAGGTTTTATAATAGATGATTATGAGGAATATTTTAATGAATTAGAAGAAGAAGATAAAATAGTTAAATATGAAGATAACTACTATCTTTATGATATGTGGCAGGCTGAAGAAAATATCGTATCTAGACTGTATACCTTAGCTAGTAAAGAAAACACTACTAATAAAAAAATTGATAAATTAATAGATATTATAGAAAGTAGTGCTTCTCTTACATATAATGATAAACAAAGACTAGCCATAAAAAAAGCTTTAGAAAACAATATATTAATTATTACTGGTGGCCCAGGTACAGGTAAAACAACAATAATTAAAGCCATAACGGAAATTTATAAAAAATTACATAATTTAAGTTTTGAACAAGCGACAAACGATATTGCCCTTTTAGCGCCTACAGGAAGAGCTAGTAAAAGAATGAGTGAAAGTACTGGTTATCCAGCTTCAACTATTCATAGATTTTTAAAATGGGATAAAGAAAATGATAACTTTATGGTTAATGAAAAAAATCCATCTAAAGTTAAATTAGTCATTGTAGATGAAGTTAGTATGATTGATCTTGTTTTATTAGATCATCTACTAAAAGGTCTTACTAAAAACGTTAAACTCATCTTAGTAGGAGATCATCATCAGTTACCATCTGTTGGACCTGGCACTGTCTTAAAAGATCTAATAGAAAGTGATGTTATAGAAACCATTTATTTAGATTTATTATATAGACAAAGTGAAAATAGTTACATTTTAAAGCTTGCTGAAGAAATAAAAAATAATGAATTATCTAGCAATTTTTTAGAACCTAAAAGTGATTATACTTTCCTGAAATGTTCATCTTTATCTATACGCCCTAATCTAAGTAAAATATGTAAACAAATTGTATCAAAAGGCTATGACTATAAAAGATTACAATTTCTGGCACCTATGTATAAAGGGGAAAATGGAATTGATATACTAAATATGGATCTGCAAAAAATATTTAATCCTAAGAGTAAAAATAAGAAAGAAATAAAACATGGAGATGTTATTTATCGTGAAAATGATAAAGTTCTACAACTAGTAAATATGCCTGATAATAATGTATTTAATGGTGATATTGGAATTATAAAATATATTAAAACAACTAACAAAAAAATAGAAATGTTTGTAGATTTTGAAGGCAATATAGTAAAATATACACCCAAAGATTTTAATTCTATAAAACATGCCTTTATCATTAGTATTCATAAAAGCCAAGGTAGTGAATTTGAAATGATAGTTATGCCTATTTGTAATTCATATAAAAGAATGCTTTATAGAAAACTTATATATACTGGTATTACTAGAGCAAAACGTAAACTTATCTTAATAGGTGAGCCAGAAGCCTTTGCTTTAAGCATTCATAATAATAATGAACATCAAAGACAAAGTTTACTTTTAGAAAAATTAAAAAATAAATTTTATGTATAAAACTTCTATTATGAGTTATATTATTAATGTATGCATACCATCCATTTTCTAGTTAGAGGTGATAAAATGAATATAATTAAAGATATGGCCTTTATGGCTATGGGCGCTACGGCAATGGCTGTTTATCAAAAGTATAAAGAGCCAGTGTGTGAAGCTATTACTAAAGCTATGAATGAAGAAAAAAAGATGGTTAAAAAAACCATAGAAAATGTGATGTAACAGATACAAATGCGTATCTGTTTTTGAATATAATTTTAAATAAGATAAATAATATAAATGGTGATATCATGAAGACAGTATTAGTAACAGGTGCTAGAAGTGGTATAATTAGTAAAGTAGTTGATAAATTACTTTTAAATTACTATATATATTTAACCGTTCATACAGAAAGTGAACTAAAAGCCGTAAAAAAGAAGTATCAAGATAAAAAAAATATAAGTTGTTTTAAACTGGATGTAACAAATACATATGATAGACAAAAAATAAAAGATTTATCTATAGATATTTTTATTAGTAATGCTGCGATAGGAGAAAGTGGCTCTATTTTAGAAATGGATATAAATAGAATCAAAAAAAATTTTGAAGTAAATGTTTTTAGTAATTTTAATCTTACTCAAATAATCTTAAAAAATATGATTAAAAAAGGAGAGGGAAAAATTATAATAATGGCTTCTCTTGCGGGTGAATTTCCAATACCTTTTTTGGGTTCTTATTGTGCCACAAAAGCTAGTATAATAAAACTATCTGAATGTTTAAATATGGAAATGAAAATTTTGAATGCAGGCATAAATATTTCAATAATAGAACCCGGCTTTTATGCGACAGGTTTTAATGAATTAATTATGGATAATAAATACGATGATGATGATTTTGTAAAATTTTTTAATAAGCAAATTAAATTAATAAAAAAAAGTGAAAGCCTTGTATTAAAGTTATTAGAAAAAAAGAAACTAGATAGTATAGTAAACAAAATAATTAAATGCCTAAATGCCAAAAAACCAAAGTTATATTATAAAGCACCATTTTTACAAAAAATATTTGTTAAATTTTACTTATTATTTAAGTAATTATAAATTTTATTTATTTGTTTTGTAAAAATTAAAACAGAAACTAATATTTTTGTTGTAATTTTAAAAATAATTTGATACAATTAATATGTTGTATGGCGAGGTAGCTCAGCTGGCTAGAGCGTTCGGTTCATACCCGAAAGGTCGAGGGTTCGATTCCCCCTCTCGCTACCATATGTAATTTAAGGTCCTATTTGGACCTTTTATATAACATGGCCTGTTGGTGAAGTGGCTTAACACATTGCCCTCTCAAGGCAACATTCACGGATTCGAATTCCGTACAGGCTACCATATAAAATTGAAAAGTCTTGTAATAAGACTTTTTTAATTTTGAAATAATGTATCTTCTTGTTTTATTATAGTGCTTATATTTTCTAAAGCACTTTTTATTCCTTTAAAATCTTTTTCAGATATCCTAAAAGTATAATAAATATAGTCATCAAATTTTTTAGTTAGATCAATATCTTTTAAAAGTCTATCAATATTTTTTATATTATCATAACTAAATTTTATAGTTATTAAATATCCTTTAGAAAGTGATACTATATTTGAAATATTTAGTACATTTTTAGTAGAAGTGCTGTAAGCCCTAATTAGTCCCCCAGCACCTAATTTTATACCTCCAAAATATCTTATAACGATACATAGTATATGATTTAAATTATTTTTACTAAGTATATTTAATATTGGAATACCAGCCGTCCCAGCTGGTTCACCATCATCGTTATACTTGCTATATTCATCAATTATATAAGCTATGCAATAATGAGTAGCGTTTTTATATATATTTTTATAGTAATTTAATTTAGTAGTAACTTCTTCTTTACTATGAATAGGACATAAAATACTGATAAATTTAGATTTATTTATTATATATTCACTTATATAATCTTTGTCGGTAGTTTTCATTTAATCACCAACTTAATTATAATTAAAAGCTTTAAAAAAAGCAAGATAACAAATTTTTAATTATTTGAAGAAGTAATTTACAAATAAAAATTGTATATTACTAATGAGAAGAAA
>CAVHAY010000097.1:0-3788 GCA_963634115.1 Clostridia bacterium
ACAATATAATATTCATTAGACTTCTTAAAAAAACGTTTTATATATGACATATCAGTATAATTAAAATTATCTGTCATAATTCTAACATGATAATTATTATCTTTTAAAAGTGCCCTATTTAGCATATAATCTTTAGAAGAAATGTACATAATAGCAGTTAAAAACAGTGTTACAAAAATCATAGTCATAATCAAATATAAATTAATGTGTTTTTTCATTGCTTATAATCTTACCATCATCTAAACAAATGATTCTATCCGCTGTTTTTGCAACCACATCATCATGAGTAACCATAATTATTGTTTGTTTATGTACTTTATTATAATATTTTATTTTTTTCATTATTTGCTTAGTATTTTTAGAATCTAAATTACCTGTAGGTTCATCCGCTAAAAGAATAATAGGATCATTTATAAGAGCTCTGGCAACCGCTGCCCTTTGTTTCTCACCACCTGAAAGTTCATAAGGCATATACTCTTCTTTACCCTTTAAACCAACTTCTTTAATAAGCCGGTTTACCTTATCATAGTCTGCCCTCTTTTTATCAAGTAAAAGTGGTAAAACAACATTTTCTCTTACATTTAAAGAATCTAATAAATTATATGTTTGAAATATAATTCCAATATTCTTACGTCTAAATTTAATCTTTTCACTATTTTTCATTTGTGTTAAATCTCTACTATTAATAACAACATTACCTCCAGTTGCGCTATCAAGTCCACCAATAATATTAAGTAATGTAGTCTTACCACTACCACTTTTACCCATAATAGCGACAAATTCACCCTTTTTAACACTAAAAGATATATCATCAAGTATAGTTACATCTATACCCCTAAAATTATACTTTTTTTGAATATTATTTATTTTTAAATTTTCCATATATTCCCCCTCACAAGTAATATACAATTTTTATTGGCCAATTACTTCTATCATCATCAAATTTATTAAAAAAATTTTATATTTTTATCCATGCATGATATAATTAATTAGTAGATAGAATACATTTACTTGAAAGGAGCATATATATATGTGCGGTATAATTGGATACGTTGGCAAAAAAAATGCCTTAGATATTTTAATAAATGGTTTAAAAGCCCTAGAATATAGAGGATATGATTCAGTTGGTATTGCCTACAAAACTTGTAATAGAACTGAAATAATAAAAGCAGTAGGCAGAATTAAAAATTTAGAAAATAAATTACCAGATAAACTATACTCTAATATTGGCATAGGTCATACAAGATGGGCTACTCATGGAAAACCAAATGAAACTAATTGTCATCCTCATAAAAATGGCAAATTTACTATAGTTCATAATGGAATAATTGAAAACAATGAAACATTAAAAAAAATACTTACACAAAGTAAATACAAATTTAAATCAGAAACAGATAGCGAAGTAATCGCTGCACTCTTAGATAAACTATATAAAGAAAAAAATGACATGAAAGCCGTTCTAGTAGAGCTTAAAAAATTATTAGTAGGGTCATATGCTCTTGGAATACTCTGTGATGATGAACCTAATAATTTATATGCCATAAGAAAAGATAGTCCATTAATTATAGGTATCAGTGATGATGGTTATTTTATAACCTCAGATGTCCCAGCTATTTTAAAATATACCAATAAATATATATTAATCGATGATGAAATAATTGTATTAAATGATAAAATACATATTTATAACAATAAATTAGAAGAAATAAACAAAGAAATAATTCAGTTTGAAGGTAATATAGAAGCTGCTGAAAAAGGTGGATTTGAACATTTTATGTTAAAAGAAATAAATGAAGAACCAGACGTTATAAAAAATATAATTCATAAAAATTTAAAACATGGTTTAGATGATTTAGATAAAAATATGATTAATTTATCAAAATATAAAAATATCACCTTAGTTGGCTGTGGTAGTGCTTATCATGCCGCATTAATTGGTAAATATTTAATTGAAAAATACGTAGATATTAAAACTGACGTATATATCGCCAGTGAATTTAGTTATCAAAAAAACTTTATTGATAAAGATACTTTAGTAATATTTATATCACAGTCAGGAGAAACAGCCGATACCCTAGCAAGCCTAAGAAAAGTCATAGAACAAGATATAGATACCCTTGCAATAGTAAATGTTATAGGTAGTTCTATTGCAAGAGAAGCAAAAAATACAATATATACAGATGCAGGACCAGAAATATCCGTCGCAACTACCAAAGCCTATATAGCCCAAGTAACAATATTAAGTCTTCTAGCACTTAATAGTGGTTATAAAAAAGGCAACATAACCGAAAAAAAAGCCCTAGAAATAATCGACTCATTTTATAAACTACCAGATATTTTAAAAACATTAATTAAAGACTATAAAAACATAAGTACAGAACTATCCTTAAAAAATGAATGCTTCTTCATAGGTAGAGGTATTGATTATGCCCTAGGAATGGAAGGTTCATTAAAATTAAAAGAAATATCTTATATAAATTCATCTGCATATCCTGCCGGAGAATTAAAACATGGTACCATATCATTAATTGATGAAGAAACTAATGTAATAGCCATAATAACAGACAAAAACATTTATGATAAAACAATAAATAACATTAAAGAAGTTAAAACAAGAGGCGCAAAAGTAACCATAATAGCCACAGATAATATTAAAAATGAATTTACATTTGCCAATAACAAAGTAATAATACCTTTTATCAATGACTTTATAAACCCTGTTATTACTATCCTACCTCTTCAATTAATCAGCTATGAAGTAGCAAAAATAAAAGGCTGCGATATAGATAAACCTAGAAACTTAGCCAAATCAGTTACCGTAGAATAAAAAGACCAAAAAGGTCTTTTTAAATTCTATAAATTATATATATTTATAATGACGGAACATATGGATCTATACTAGTACCACTTCCACCTAAAGAGATATCGGATGACAGATAGAGAACTGGGGCCACGCCGACACTGCTGGTAACGAAGTAGCTGTCGAGGTAGCCGTCACTGCTCACAGTGAACACGTCGCTAGCAAACGAGTCAGAAAGCGGCACGATAGTCCATGAATAATTATTTGATGCATCTGTTGCTGTATATATCCAGTTATGTGTATCACTATTTTCATAACAACTTGAAGAAACAAGATATGCATTTACACTTGTACATGTTGAATTAGTACTAGCTTTTACATAATCACTTGCATTCATAAGTCCTACTTTACCATTCCATTTATATGTTTGTTCTTGAGTTATAGTATTAGTTAAACTTGTTTCATTATTATTTGTTACACCAACATTAAACATATGTGATACTACTATATTTTGAACGTTGCTACTTAGATTATTATACCAGCCATTATTTAAATATGTATTTAAGCTAGCTTCTGTATCTGGAAGATTGTATAGTGTACCTCCTACTTTTCTTGGCATTTGAGTTGTATTATTTCCTGAAGCATCAAGTGTAGTTGTTTTACTTCCCCATACTTTACAGCCATCAGTACTATTACAATAATCTGTACTAGTAGTAGAATATCTTGCCTTTGCTGTATCAAATACTCTACTTCCTATACTACCATTCTTTATTACTTTTAAGGTACCGTCTGACTCTACTGATATTATTCTATATGTATCAGAACCTAATGTAATATAGTTATTAGGACTGGCTCCTTTATAGACATATCTACCTGTTTCAGTAGAGTCTGCGTATAGCCCGTCTCCAGTTGTTACTACTAATTCTTTTAAGTCAGATGTGCTTAGTCCAGATATTGGTATTACTGTATCTGAGGCGTTTTGTTCAAA
>CAVHAY010000098.1:0-7098 GCA_963634115.1 Clostridia bacterium
TAAAAGTATATTTATTATTTCTCATTATTTTTCTCCTTTTTTGCATATAAATTAAAAAGAAACAAAAATGCACAATTTATCAACGAAAATAAAACATAAGTAGATAAATTATTTTAATAGCAACTTTTCCTAATAATTTATATATTATATTAACACTTGTTGTTATAAAGTTCAATATACTTTAAACATAAATAATAAGGACATATATAAGATAATAGGAAAAAACATTAAAAAATATCGAAAACTTAATAACTTAACCCAAGAACAGTTAGCAATTAAAACAAACTTATCGTACGGTTATATTAAAAATTTAGAAGCCAAAAATGTTTATGCCACTGTTTCAATAGAAACCTTACTCTTAATAGCAAATACCTTAAATGTTAAATTTGTCAATCTATTAGAAGATATTGACTAATTTTTCTCTCACAATTGACTATCTTTTTTATTATAAGTATAATTATCTTGGTGATAAAATGGAATTTATAACATTAATACTAAGTCTTATAGTAATATTAGTCGCAGCAGAATTATTCGTAAATGCCATAGAATGGCTTGGAAAACTATTAAATTTGTCAGAAGGAGCAGTTGGTTCTGTCCTAGCGGCCATTGGTACAGCCTTGCCAGAAACTTTAATTCCCATCATAGCTCTCTTAACAAACGATACCGCCCACTCATCAGAAATAGGAATAGGTGCCATTCTTGGAGCGCCCCTAATGCTTTCTACATTAACTATGTTCGTAACTGGATGTGCTATAATATTATGTAAAAAGAAAAGAACACACCATGATAAAGCCTTAGTAAATGTTAAAAATATCTCACACGATTTAAAATATTTTATTTTTTCATTTACTCTAGCACTTATATGTGGTTTCATTCCAGAAAATCTTAAAATTATAAAATTATTTATAGCCATTGTTCTATTTATAGGTTACATTTTATATTTAGTAGAATTAATCAAAGAAAATCGTGATGAACAAGATGAAGAAATACCAGAACTATATTTTTCATTAAAAAATCCAAACATAATGAAAAAAAAGTATGCCATCATATTAGTCTTATTTCAGGCTGTAGTCGCCCTCTTCTTAATAATCTTTGGTGCTGAAAAATTTGTAAATTCATTAAGTCATATATCAAATCTTATGCATATACCAGCCTTTGTACTTGCAATTATACTAACTCCTATCGCTACAGAATTACCAGAAAAATTCAACAGTGTTATTTGGATATCACGTGAAAAAGATACACTTGCTTTAGGTAATATAACAGGAGCTATGATGTTTCAAGCATCAATATTACCCGCTATCGGAATATTACTTACTAATTGGTCATTAACATCATCTGGAACATTAATATCAGCTTTAATAGCTATTAGTTCAGCATGTTTACTATTAATAGAACTTAAAAATAAAAAACATTTAACTGCAAAAATGCTATTAACATGTGGCTTGTTTTATTTATTATTTTTAATATTAGTATTCACAGGAATAATAAAATAATAAAATTACAAAACATAGTAAATCTCATATCTAAGAGATTTATTTTTTATAACCACACCACTAAATATTAAATTAATATAAAAAAACTATCACTAGTGTTTTAATTTACCCTAAAATAATTTTTTAAAATATAATCCATAGTAATTTTTACATCTGGAAAAACAGATAAATTATCAAGTTCTTCTCTAGAAAACCAACCGATATCCGTACTTTCTTCACTCATCTCAAGCTCACTATCTGAATTATTAGGTACAGCTGCATATATAATATCAAATTGCTTATCACCATTATCTTTTCTATTACACTGAATACCAAGTGGTCTAATCATATCATCCTCTCTAGGAAAATGTTCCCCTATTAGACTAATTTTAACACCAGTTTCTTCAAATACCTCTCTTATAGCTGTTTCTTCAGGCGTTTCATTATCTTCCATATGACCACCAGGTTGTACCCACCTATTCCAAATACCATGTTTTACCAGTAAAATTTTCTTATCAACTGGATTTATTACAAATGCCGAAGCACAAAAATGTCTCATACTTCCTCCTTATACTCTAAGAAATAGTATATCACAAAAAAATTATTCTAAAACATCTTCTACTTTCGCATTTACATTTTTTTCGTAAAATAATAGCTTTTTATTTCTATCAAGTGTTGCCAATAAAATATCATCAAGGTTCTTACCTTGTACATTAAGTTCATGCATAAGCCATTCATTAGTAACCCCCATATTATGAACTGCATCTTGCATAATATGTCCATCTATAACAACATTAGCCTGTAAAGAAGATTTATCCGCTTTTATTTTCAAATCTTTTAAAGTCACTGGTTTATACTGAGATTTCGGTAAAATACTTATTCTCCCGTTTGCTTCCATTACCGCATAAGCAATTTCACTAATATCAAAATACCCATTACCTCTACATTCTTCAAGTAAATCATTTATATCAAACTTAACTACTCGTAAACCATCTTCTAAAAGTTTACCATCTTGAATAAGAATAGTTGGTCTTCCCATAAAAAATCTTCGTAAATGAATACTTTTCATTGTAAGAATAGAAACAATATAAGCCACAAGTCCAAACACAATAACTGCCAAAATACCATTTAAAAAATGAGAATCTAAATTAATAGTCATCTCAGCCGCAAAATTACCAATAGATATACCTATCACATAATCAAATAAAGATAATTCCGAAACTTGTTTTTTTCCAAGTAATTTAGTAACCAAAAATAAAGTAAGTAAAGATACAAGCCCACGTACCATTACATCAAGTAATTCTATATAATCTATCTGCATTTTAATCACCATTAATATTATTAAACAAAAAAAAATAATTATACAAAACTAATTATTTTTTTCTTCCGTATCATTATTATTAAATAAATGCAAATTAGGTTTATGCTGAAATATAACATCAGTCTTAAGTACAAGGCATAAAACAATAATTGTAAGAATTGCATATAGAAAATATCCAAGTGCTGCATCTTTTAAAACATATAAGATAGAAGCAATCGCAAATAAACCTTGAACTAGATATATAATAAGTACCGTATTAACATAAGAAAAATGCATTTTCAAAATTTGATGATGAATATGTGATCTATCAGGTGTAGAAAAACTTTCTCCCTTTAACTTTCTTCTTAAAATTGCAAACAAAGTATCAAGAATAGGAATTGCTAAAATCAAAATAGGTATAATAAGTGAAGTCAAAGTAACATTTTTAAAACCTAGTAAAGCAATAACCGCTATCATAAAACCCATAAACATAGCTCCACTATCCCCCGCAAAAATAGTCGCAGGATGGAAGTTATGTACTAAAAATCCAAGAGTTGCACCCAGCATTATAAAAGTTAAAGTAACATCAAGTCCAATACTTCCCTGTATTGCAGCAATAACACCAATAGTTAAATAATAAATTGCACTTATTCCGCCAGCAAGTCCATCTAATCCATCAATTAAATTTATACAATTTATACAAGCCACAATAAAGAATATCGTAATCGGATAAGCAAACAAACCAAAATTAATATAAAAGCCAAATGCACTTAAATCTTGTAACAATAAGCCGCCATAAAATGTAACAACACACGCCGCCATTAATTGTCCAATAAACTTAGTAGATGCCTTTATCGATTTAATATCATCAACCATTCCCGTAAAAATTATAATAAAACCACCAATAAGCACCGAATTCATAATTGTACTTTGCTCACCAAAAATCATATATCCCAAAAGAAAACCTGCAAAAATACCAATACCACCAAGTTTTGGTGTAGTCCTTTTATGAATATGCCTATGACCTTCCTTATTACTAGGTTTGTCTAATGCTCCAATATGATAAGCAAGCATTTTAACAATTGGCATAATTAAAGCAACAAAAATAAACGTAACAATAAGCATTAAAAATATTTTAGTAATGATCATTTCCCCCATAGACATTCACCTCAACATAATTTTATCACATTTTCTAATTAATTCAAAATTAAAAAAGCACCTTATGAAGCTTCATAAAATGCTTTATAACACTCATATGCATTATAAATATCAAACTTACTAGTAACTTCATATGGTGCATGCATAGATAAAACTGGTACACCAGCATCAATTACATCAATACCTTTATTTGCCAGTATATAAGCAATAGTACCTCCACCACCTTCATCAACCTTACCCATATCAGTCATTTGATACATAAGATTTTTACTTTCAAATACCCTTCTAACATAAGCAACAAATTCAGCATTCGCATCACTTGCCCCACCTTTACCTCTACTACCAGTGTATTTACATAAAGCAATACCCTTACCAATATAAGCAGCATTATACTTGTCATCAACATCCGTATAAGTAGGATCAGCACCTGAAGTAACATCAGCAGAAAGCATTTTACTATTAGTTAAAACATCTAATAAAGCACACGCATGTAGACCACATTTCTTAATTAATAAAGAAACAAAATGTTCGAAATTCGCAGAATACATTCCTGTATTACCAACACTACCAATTTCCTCTTTATCAGCCAGAAGCATAACACAAGTTTTATCAGGTATATTAATATCCAAAATAGACATTAAAGTAGTATAAACACTAGACTTATCATCTTGCCCATAACCTGCAACCATACTTTCATCAAAACCTAAACTTTTAGCCTTAAAAGCAGGCACCAATTCTAACTCAGCACTATAAAAATCCTTTTCAGTAATACCATATTTCTTATTTAAAATATTCAAAACATTAAGTTTTACTAGTTGATTTGCCTTATCATCATCAAAAGGAATACTTCCTACCAATAAATTCAAATTTTCACCCTTAACTCCCTCAGCCAAAGTATCCTTCATTTGTTTACCAGCCAAGTGAGGTAACAAATCAGTTATTGTAAATATTGGATCATCATCAGATTCCCCAATATTAACATCAATAGTTTTACCATCAATAAGTACCAAAACCCCTTTAATAACCAGTGGGATAGCAGTCCATTGATATTTTTTTATTCCCCCATAGTAATGCGTTTTAAATAATGCAAAACCACCATCTTCATATAAAGGATTAGGTTTCAAATCAAGTCTTGGACTATCAACATGAGCCCCAATTAAATTAAGCCCATTCATAAGTGTATCCTTACCAATAACCGCTGCATAAACCGCTTTATTTCTGTTTAAATAATAAACCTTATCACCGCATTTTAATTCATTGACATCATTAATATCCTTAAAACCATTTTCACGACAAACATTTATCGCATATCTAACACATTCTCTTTCAGTTTTACAATTGTTCAAAAAAGAAATATATCCATCACAAAACGAATATACTTCATCAATATTTTTATTTACTTCAAAACCACACTTATTATTTATAAATAATTCATCTTTTAAAGATTGTCCTTTGCTCATTTCCATTATATCGCCTCTTTTATATTATAACCTAAATTAAAAATTAAATACATTATGATCAATTAAATTAACATTGTCTAAAAGTACCCCAGTACCTTCAACAACACAAGTAAGTGGTGATTCAGCAAGGAACACCGGAACCTTAAGTTCGTGTGTAAGTAACTGATCAAAACCATTAAGTAAAGCACCACCACCAGTAATAACAATACCTTTATCCACAATATCCGCAGATAGCTCTGGTGGAGTTTGTTCTAGTACACCTTTCGCAGTATTTATAATAGTATAAACACTTTCTCTTAAAGCCTCTTCAACCTCATCAGAAGTAATTGTTATAGTATGAGGAAGTCCAGTAACTAAGTCCCTTCCTCTAACTTCCATTTTCTCATTAAGAGAACCAGGAAAAACAGTACCCACAGTAAACTTAATATCTTCAGCTGTTCTATCACCAATTAACAATTTATATTTATCCTTAATATATTTCATAATATCATTATCAAAAACATTACCTGCAATCTTAATAGAAGAAGCAGTAACAATACCACCTAAAGACAAAATCGCAATATCAGTAGTACCACCACCAATATCAATAATCATATTACCACTAGGTTTAGAAATATCCATTCCCGCTCCAATAGCAGCAACCTTAGGTTCTTCTTCAATAAATACTTTCCTAGCACCAGTTCTTTCAGCAGCCTCTGTAATAGCATTCTTCTCAACCTGTGTAATATTAGAAGGACAACAAATTAAAATTCTAGGTCTTGCAAATAAACTACGTCCATTTACTTTTCTAATAAAATGATTAAGCATAATTTCCGTAATTTCAAAATCAGCAATAACCCCATCTTTCATTGGCCTAATAGCTTTTACACGTCCAGGTGTCCTACCAAGCATTTCTCTCGCTTCAGTTCCAACTGCAAGCGGTTTTTTAGTATCAGCATCAATTGCCACCACAGAAGGTTCATTCAAAACAATTCCCTGTCCTTTAATATAAATAAGAACATTCGCAGTCCCCAAATCTATTCCAATATCTTTTGAAAACATACAGATCACCTTTTTTCTCATTCCCTATTATACCACAAGATTATAATTTTTAGTATTAAAATTTATGCTTTTTTAATGCAATTATGAATACACATTATTTAAGTATTAACTCCATATTAAAATTATTAAAAAATTACAAGCACCATACTTGTAATTAAATTTCATTTATATTTTTATTATAATAATCTTCTGGGTTAACATAACTACCATTAACTTTTATTTTAAAAGTCAAATGATTACCTAAACTAGTATCTAAATTAGATTCACCACTTTTACCTAATACATCGCCCTGTTTTACGGTATCATTTTTACTAACATTCACAGCACTTAAACTTTGATAAATAGTAGTAATTCGATCAGAATTTTTTATTTCAATTATGTTACCAAGTAAATCATTTTTACTAACATTTACCACAGTACCATCCAAAACACTAATAACATCAAAATCTCCATCTATACCACCATATGAAGTACCAGTATTTTGAATATAAGTCTGTTCATAATTAGTAATAGATTTTTCTTGTTCTTCTTCACTTGCATCTTTACTATAAAAATTTTGCAGTACTTTTACACTATCATCAGTATAAGGTCTAATAATACTATTTGTTGTACTAATAACAGGAACACTAGTATCTCCAAATATTCTAGATACATAATCATAATC
>CAVHAY010000099.1:0-6359 GCA_963634115.1 Clostridia bacterium
TTATTAGTATATGTAGCATATTCCTTAAGTTTATCTTTATCAGAAGTAAGTGCCATTTCATTACTTATCTTCTTTAGTTCTAATGCAGGTTTTTTAATATCCTGTGTTAGTTTAAACAAAAATCTCGAAGTTCCCTCGTTAGAGCTTTCAATTAGTTTCTTATTTTTATATAATTCAGAAATCATTTGCACATCAGGATTTTCAATAGTAAAATACATAAGCATAGTTATAAATGCAAAAGTTGAATTAATAAGTATTATTCCAGGATTTATATTCCTAATTATTAAAACAATAATCATAAGTAAAATAAATACAAAAAGTGGATAATACTGTTTAGATCTAATATTTTTTCTGTTTTTTACCACACAAAATATATCAAATAAGATTGAAGCACCACCAAAAGCAACAAGTAAAGATGTCGCTGGTCCATAACTATACACATACGTTCCATCATTAAAATAATAAATAGGTAAAACCATCGCTAATAAGAACAAAACAGCATATATAAAAGTTGCCACTTTCAAAAATATCTTTTTATATCTATCAAGATCCTGTTTAATACTAACCTGCTTACTAAAAGTGATATAAAATATATAAAAAGTAAATACAAAAAGCCAAGTAAGCATATATATAATAAACAACCTATTACAAATAAAACAAAGCAGAGAACTAATAGAACTTTCACCATTTTTATAAGTGTAATAGCAGCACAAAAGTTCCAAAATAAGACCAAAAATATTTATTACAACCATTACACCATAAATTTTATTTTCCATATTTTCTAATCTTTGTTTAGAAAAATAAATTATCATCAGCAAAATACTATAAATTAAACAACAACTAATAACAGATACACCTATAACCATAAGAACCTCCTCGTATTATATCCATTATAACACTAAAAAAACAAAAAAATTAAATTTTTTACAAAAAAAAGACATATTGTCTATAAAGACAAAGTCTTAGTCTTAATAGACAATTTAGCCTTTTCTAAAGCGTCATTTTTCAAAGTCATAACATCTATCTTACCAGAACCAGTAAGTGGTAATGCCTCCAAACATTCATAAGCAACAGGACATTTATAATCAGCAAGTTCCGTTTCACACATCAAACTAATACGTTCCTCAAGTTCTGAAATATCCACAACACGATCTTTCTTCAATGTATAATAAACTTTTATAACACTACCTTTTTCATGATATAAATCATCAAATACCACAGCTTTACATCCATCAATATTATCATCTTTTAAAATAACATTTTCAATTTCTACTGGAGTAACCTTAAAGCCATCATATCTAACACATACATATTTTTCTCTATCAATAAAATGAACATATTCATCACCATTTGGTGTTTCTTCAATGAAACCTAAATCTCCTTGATGAGCCCATCTTTCGCCATCATGAGTTCTAATAACCTTATCAGTTTCTTCTTGATTATTTAAATAACCTAAAAACACATTTGGACCAGCCACACATAATTCGCCAATTTGCTCTTCAGTAACATTATCTACATCAGCTGATTTAATAGTAGGCAATTGTTCATAATCACCCGCATCATTCTTTCTAAAAGCTCTAACAATTTCGTTAGGTAATACTTGGCCCACTGTGTTCTCTTTTACGTTTTCACTACCACGCGCAACACTAGCCGCTGCAGTAGTTTCAGTTGAACCCCATCCAGTATTTATCTTTAAAATATCTTCTCTATCACCTAACCATTTTTCCTTATCAAATTTTAATGGTCTTCTTACCAACTTAAGTTTTTCATTAGCTCTTCTAATTTGTTCTTTATTTAAAGAATCTCCACCAACAACAAAATTAATAAGACTATGTGAGTTATTTTGCCATTCTTGGCTATCCAAAATGGCAAAAACATGATTAGGAGCACAAGCAATAGTATGTGGATCAAATCTTACAAAATCTTCAACCATATGTAACTGTTTAGGATTCTTTAAACTCATAGCAGTTGGATCTGGATTTAATTTAACTTCATTACCAAGAGAAAAAGGTAAAATAGAACCGTCTGCCAGACCATAAGCAATTGAAGGTGGCATAATATCATACCATCTTGCTTCTTCAGGAAATATTCCTGTCTCACGGCATTGTAAAGTAGCGCTTATAATATTCTCATTAGAAAATAAAGCACTCTTTGGCATACCAGTAGTTCCACCAGTAGACACAACTGCGACTGGAGAATCTTTATGAAATTCTGATGCTGGTAAAATGGCATCAATTTTTCCAAAAGAAGCCCCCTTATTACCAGCCTTAAAAAATTCCTTCCAAGAATAATAATTTTTAAAATCACTAACCTGTTTATCAAACATAGCAGCTCTTATTATATCATTTTTAATAATAGATCTTAAAGCAATAGAATTGCTAGCTGGAAGACCAATAACCGTTTTAGCACTTGTATTATCCAAAACATTTCCAACCTTATCCAAAACATGAACAGATTTTACCATACCATTTTTTGAATTAACCGTCTTAACAGCCCCATCAAATGCAATAACAAGTTCAGAACCTGCATCATTTATCTTATGTTCAATAGCTTTTTCACCATATCTAGGATCAACGAAATTAGCAACTGCACCAATTTTACTAGCTGCCAAAAGAATATAATAAGTCTCAGGCAAACTAGGTGCTACTACAGTAACAAAATCTCCTCTTTTAATTCCATAATTATCAAACGCTTTAGCCACTATCATACTATTATGTAAAAAGTTTCGATAAGTTATCTTATTATCAAAATAATTAATAGCAGGAAGCTCTAATCTATGGCTATTTTCATTATATATATAGTCATATATCGTTTGATTTGCCTTTTCATAAGGCTCAATTTGTATTTTAGTCATTATTTTCCCCCCATTCAACTAAGTACAACGTTCAAATTATAACATTTTTAATTCAAAAGTGCAAATTTATGAATATTAAGCTATACAAAAGAAAACATAATAAAAAAGAAGAATAAAACTATTCTCCATATATTTCTTTAAGCAATTCATCTTTATCAATTCTTTTAAATAAAACTTCTGGTTTATTAAGTTTAATACCTGTATCCATACCTTTAAAATCTTTAGTAGAATGCACATCCCTATTTTGAGTATTTAGTTGCCTAAAAATCTTATCAGCTGTTTCTGGTAAAAATGCCGCAAGATAAACATTACCTATTCTAATAGCTTCAAGTAAATTATAAAGTACAGTATTTAATCTATCTTTCATATTTTCATCTTTAGCTAAAACCCATGGCATTGTCTCATCAATATACTTATTACATCTTCTATATAAATCAAATATACTATTAAGAGCATTCGCAACCTTAAATTCATTCATATATTTTTCAACTTTTTCACCTAAACTAGTAGCCATATTAATAAGTTCTTCATCATCAGAATTAATTTCTTTAGGTGCCTCTACTACACCATCAAAATACTTATGACTCATACTAATAGTTCTATTTACCAAATTACCTAAAGTATTTGCTAAATCAGCATTATATTTATCAATAATAAGTTCATAACCTATATTACCATCATGTGTCAGACCAAGTTCACTAAGTAAATAATATCTAATCGCATCTACATCAAAATACTTAACCATCTCATCAGCAAACAAAGCATTACCTTTAGATTTACTCATTTTACCCCCTTTAGCGTCCACATAAAATGGGTGAGCAAGTACTTGCTTTGTTATAGGTAAATCAAGAGCATGTAACATAATAGGCCAGTAAATAGAATGAAATCTCAAAATATCTTTTCCAACCACATGCACATTCGCAGGCCAATATTTTTTAAAATTCTCTTCATCACTCATATAACCTTGGAAAGTAATATAATTAGTTAATGCATCAAGCCATACATATATAACATGTTTATCATCAAAAGGAACCTTAATACCCCAGTCAAAAGATGTCCTAGAAACACATAAATCATCAAGTCCATTTTCTAAAAAACTAAGCATTTCATTTTTTTTAATAGAAGGAACAATATAATCATCATGAGTATTAATATAATCACGTAACCAATCCTCATATTTAGATAATTTAAGAAAATATGCTTCTTCCTTAGTCATCTGTACATCTCTACCACAATCTGGACATTTCCCATCCACCAACTGACTTTTAGTAAAAAAAGATTCACAAGGAGTACAGTAAAGACCTTCATATCTGCCTTTATAAATATCTCCCTTATCATATAACTTCTTAAAAATCTTTTGGACTACTTCGCGGTGACTAGAATTAGTAGTCCTAATAAATTTATCATAACTAATATTCATAATTGCCAAAACATTTTTAACTTCAAGGGCAATTTCATCAACAAACTCTTGGGGGTCTTTACCAAGACTATTGGCCTTCTCTTCAACCTTTAAACCATGTTCATCCATCCCAGTTTGAAACATTACATCATATCCCATAAGCCTTTTGTATCTAGCTAGTGCATCAGAAAGTACAGAAGTATAAGTGTTTCCAATTTGTGGTTTACCTGATGCATAAAAAATTGGTGTAGTAATATAAAAAGTATCCTTCATTATTTATTCTCCTCCTCAAAATTAACATCTTTAAAAATTAATTTAGTAATATTTTTAAGTATATCCGCAGGCAGTCCACTGCCAGAAGCATTTGCGTGTCCTCCACCGCCGTACTTTGCGGCAAAAACACTTAAATCTACCTTTCCATTTCCTCTATAACTAACACTTCTCGTTATGCTTATAATTATCGCAAAATCAATATCATCATATAAATTTACTATATGATTTCCCAGTTGACTGCGATATCTTTCCGCAAAAACAACGCCAGTTTTATACCCATCTATATTTACTCTCATCATTTCATCAGTTTTTTGTTTTAAATAATTATCTACCTTGTCTTTTTCTAGTTTAATCAAAAACATTTCATCTTTAGTATATTCAAAACTATCATGAACTCTTATATAATTATTAAAATAGTTAATATAATTTTCTCTATCTAGAATTGAAAATAGCAGATCTAAATTATGGGCTTTCTTATCATCTTCTGTTTTAAAATCATACGTATCAATAATTCTAACTTGTTCTACTAGACCTTTAGTAGAATTTTTATGCAAAATATCATTAGAAGAAATAGAACATAAATATTCATAAAAAATACTAGTCGCGCTTTCTTTTTTTCCATTTCTTTCATCTATAACTGTAACGTAATCATACTTATTTAATTCAAGAGCACTTTTATGATGATCAAAAATTAAAGTTTTATTTTTTAATTTCTCATCTTCATTAATCTTCAAAGCTAGTTCAGGACTAACACTTAAATCAGTAATATAAACAAAGTCATAATTATCTACATTATCTAAATAACTCTTATCTACATCTTTAGGTTCAGTTAAAACAAAATTAATATTCTTAAAAACTAATTTAGATAAAATAACAGGTGTAATTCCATCTTCATCAGCGACATGTGATATTAGTAAATATTTTTTATCCATTATTTTTCTCCTTATCTGTACTGCCAATACCACCACTTCTTACAGTAACAATTTCATCTTCATCATCTATAGTTAAATACTTAATAAAAATTCCTTGAGCGAAATTATCACCTTTTTTTATTGTAACAGTTTTATCTCCTTCATTTTTAATTTTAATAAATATATGTCCTCCATTAGAAGCATTATTAAAATAATCACTATCTATTATTCCAACTTGATTACAAAGGCATAAATCATATTTAAAACCTAAACTACTTCTTATAAAAATCATCAAAACCTCATCTTTTTCCATACAAACTCTAACTCCAGTTGGAATAGTAATTTTTTCTAAAGGAGCCAAAGTAAAATCTTTAATGGCTTTAAAGTCATACCCTGCACTATATTTTGTACTTCTCCTTGGTAATAAATAATTATCATAATCTTTACTATCACCTAAATCAGCCGAAATAAATTCATCAAGACTAACTTTAAAAAATTTTCTCATAATACCACTCCAAACAAAAAAACATAGATCTAGGACTCAAATCTACGTAGTATTACTTTATTTATAAGTAAAACTTTCCTTAAAATATAATGCACGTTATTTGTCCTAAGTAATTATATATCATTTAAATTTACTTTTTCTAGGCCAAATTATAGCATATTAAGTTAAATTATTCAATATACCCACATATAAAACTTGTCATGCCACGAATAATTGTTATATCAGAATTTGTTATATCTTCATCAAGTAAAATTAATGCTCCAACAGTATCTCCTTGGACTATAAGAGGGTTTATAAAAATAAAGCCTTCATAATTATAGTCATCAGTGAGTAATATATTTTTTTTAAAAGAACTATCAGGATAATTATTTATATATTTTTTTATTTCATCAGAAATCATTTTGTTAACTACACCTT
>CAVHAY010000100.1:0-14048 GCA_963634115.1 Clostridia bacterium
AACACGCTCTATTATTTCTCTTTTACATTTTGATATTACTTCATCTATAAAATATAATTGTTTTGGTATATTTTTAGCCATATTTTTCATTATTTATAATCTAATACTTATATCAGATATAATCTTTAAAACAGAATATAAAATAAAAATTCATACATTTATAAAGAAATATTATTTATTAATAATTATATTTTTTATAGTGTGTTACATAATAAATTTAATAACATAAAACACTATCAATGCAACATGATAGTGTTTTATTTAAATAAGACCTATTTTCTTACCAAAAACCTTATTAAATCTTTTGGTTTTTTATCTTCATAAATAATGTCATGCAAGAGATCTACAATAGGCATTTTGGCATTTATACTAGTAAGTAATTCCTTAATAGAAGTTAAAGTATATAAACCCTCAATAGTCGTATTATTAATATAATTATCAATTTCTTCTCTAGATGCCCCACTACCTACTAATAACCCGAAAGAAAAATTTCTACTTTTAGTACTAGTAGCAGTCAAAAGCAAATCACCAAAACCAGCAAAAGAAGAAATAGTATCACCATCTCCACCTAATCCTTTTATTAAATCTTTTATATCATGCACAGATTCAGTAATTAACATTGCTGATGTACTCTCAGGTAATTTCATACCCGCTAACATACCTGAGGCGATCGCAATTACATTTTTAATTGCTCCGCATACTTCAGTACCAATAATATCACTACAAATTCTAAGTTTAAAGTGAGCGTTAGAAAAGGCTTCATAAATCATATCCGTAGTTTCTTTATTTTTACATGCCAAAGTAAGACCAACAGGAACTTTATTCGCCACATCAATTGCAAAAGAAGGCCCAGAAATAACCGCGATGTCATTAGTATCAAGTTCCTCTTGAATTATTTCATTAACAAATGCACAAGTATTTTGTTCAATTCCCTTAGACGCAATACATATAGGCTTATCTTTAATATATTTTTTAATTTTCTTTAAAGTACTTCGAACAAAAGCCGTTGGAATAGCTAGTACAATTAAATTAACATCCTTAGTAGCTTCCTCTATATCATTAGTTATAATAATTTTTTCATCTAATTTAACACCAGGTAATTTCAAAGGTTCTCTTTTTTCTTTAAAAGTCTGAATTTCCTTTTTAAAAGGACTCCATAAATAAACATTATTTTTATTTTCATTAAGTATAATGGCTAATGCAGATCCGTAAGCTCCGCTGCCTAAAACACATATATTCATTTTATCACCAAACCAATTATAACAAAAATCTAAGCATTTCAAACAAAATAAATAAAACTTTACAAAAATTTTAACAGAAATTTCTAAAAAATACTTGTAATTCATACAATTTTATTGTATACTTTTGAATGTGTGGCTGCGATGATGTGTGAGGTTGCTGAGACGCTAGGTTAAGTTGTTAGAAAACAACAGTGTACTCAGGTTTTTACACGGAGCAAGTCTATACTAAAGATATAGGCGAAAGGAGGATACAATATGTCTAATGCCAAAGTTCGTATCAGATTAAAATCTTATGAGCATAAAAATTTAGATAAAGCATGCGCTAAGATCGTTGATACAGTTAAAAGAAGCGGAGGCGAAGTAAGTGGACCAGTTCCATTACCAACTGAAGTGGAAAAAATAACTATCTTAAGAGCTGTTCACAAATATAAAGACTCACGTGAACAATTCGAAAAAAGAACACATAAAAGACTTATTGATATCAATAACCCAAGTAAGGAGACTATCGATGCCCTTCAGCATCTAGATATTCCAAGTGGCGTTGGTATTCAAATTAAATTTTAATAGGAGGAATGAACATGAAAGGAATCTTAGGTCGTAAAATCGGAATGACTCAAGTATTTGATCAAGATGGAAAGTTAACACCTGTTACAGTAGTTGAAGTAACACCAAACGTAGTTACTCAAATTAAAACTGTTGCAAACGACGGTTATGATGCTATCCAACTTGGTTTTGATAGCAAAAGAGAAAAACTTGCGACAAAAGCTTCTGCTGGACATACTAGCAAAGCAAACACTACACCTAAGCGCTTCTTTAAAGAAATTAGAGGTGTTAATGTAGAAGAATATACTCTAGGTCAAGAAATATCCGCAGATATTTTCACTAGAGGAGAAATGGTAGACGTAACTGGAATCACCAAAGGTAAAGGTTTCCAAGGCGTTATCAAAAGACATGGTCAACAAAGAGGCCCAATGGGACATGGTTCACACTATCATAGAAGACCAGGTTCAATGGGAACAATGAGACCAATGCGTGTATTTAAAGGTAAGAAATTACCAGGTCATATGGGAACTAACGTTGTAACAATTCAAAATCTTGAAGTAGTTGCAGTGGATTTAGAAAATAACATTATTTTAGTAAAGGGAAATATTCCTGGTCCTAAAAAAAGTCTTGTAACAATTAAAACTGCCGTTAAAAACCCTAACAAAATAAATGAAAGACCTGCCCTTAATTCTTGGTTAAAAGAAGAAGTTAAGGAAAATACAGAAAGCACTGAAGTAGAAAATACTTCAGTAGAAAACTAGGAGGTAAATCATGATAAAAAATCCAGTTTTAAATATTAAGGGTGAAAAAGTAGGAAATATTACTCTAAACGAAGCAGTATGGGGTATTACTCCAAACGATGCAGTTTTATATGATGCTATTACATTAGCAAGAAATTCCCAAAGACAAGGTACACATAGTACAAAAACACGTAGTGAAGTAAGTGGCGGAGGAAGAAAACCTTATAGACAGAAAGGTACAGGTCACGCCAGACAAGGAAGTACCCGTTCACCACAATGGCCAGGTGGAGGAATTGTATTTGGTCCAAAACCTAGGACATATAACAAAAAACAAAATAAAAAAGAAAGAGTACTTGCACTTAAATCAGCACTTTCATACAAAGTCGCAGATAAAGAAATTATTGTATTAGACAATTTAAATGTTGAAACAAATAAAACCAAAGAAATGCTTAATGTTTTAGAAGCTATCAAAGCAACTAAAAACATCTTAATAGTAGTAAACGAACTTACTGATAACGTTATCTTAGGTTCACGTAACATACCAAATGTTGTACTACTTGAAGCAAATGAAATAAACACATTAGATTTAATCGCTGCTGACAGCTTAGTAATCACAGAAGATGCGGTTAAAGAAATAGAGGAGGTACTTGCGTAATGAATAACTATAGAGACATTATAAAAGCTCCAATTATTACAGAAAAAACTTCTGATTTACAAAATAATAATACCGTAGTATTTAGTGTAGATACCAAAGCAAATAAAACACAAATTAAACAAGCGGTAGAAAATATTTTTGATGTAAAAGTTGAAAAAGTAAATACAGTAAACGTAAAACCAAAGAAAAAAAGAGTTGGACGTTATGCTGGTAAAACAAATAGAGTAAAAAAAGCAATTGTTAAATTAAAAGAAGGAAGTTCAATCGAACTTAATTAAACTTAAGGGAGGACGAATATGGCAATTAAATCATATAAATCAATGACTAATGGGACTCGTGGAATGACTACATTAGTAAATGAAGAAATTACAAAAACAACTCCAGAGAAATCATTAGTTGTAACTATCAAAAAAACAGGTGGTCGTAACAACCAAGGTAAAATCACAGTGAGACATCATGGTGGCGGAGCCAAAAGAAAATATAGAATTATCGATTTCAAAAGAAATAAAGATAATGTTATAGGAACCGTCGCATCAATAGAATACGATCCAAACAGAAGTGCTAACATTGCTTTAATAAATTATGCCGATGGAGAAAAAAGATATATAATCGCTCCTAAAGGTATAAAAGTTGGAATGAAAATAGAAAGTGGTGAAAATGTAGATATCAAAATTGGTAACACCTTACCACTTGCAAACATTCCAGAAGGAACACTTGTACATAATGTTGAGTTAAAACCAGGAAAAGGTGCTCAAATGGCCAGAAGTGCTGGCGCTAGTGTTCAAATCTTAGGACAAGAAGGAAAATACACATTACTTCGTTTAAGAAGTGGTGAAGTTAGAAAAGTCTTAAGTGTATGTCGTGCTACAATCGGTGAAGTTGGAAATGCCGATTATGAACTAGTAAATTTAGGTAAAGCCGGAAGAAAAAGACATATGGGTATCAGACCTACAGTACGTGGTTCTGTTATGAACCCTAACGATCACCCACATGGTGGTGGTGAAGGTCGTGCTCCAATCGGACGTAAAGGTCCTATGACTCCATGGGGTAAACCTGCTCTTGGATATAAGACACGTAACAATAAAAAAGCTTCAAGCAAACTAATTGTACGTCGTAAAAAATAAGAAAGGATGATTTATAGATGGCTAGAAGTTTAAAAAAAGGCCCTTACGTATTCGATAGATTACTAAAAAGGGTTAGAGAACAAAATGAATCTGGAAAAAAAGAAGTAATAAAAACTTGGTCTCGCCGTTCTACAATTTTTCCTGAATTTATCGGACACACATTTGCTGTTCATAATGGTAAAGAATTTATTCCTGTTTATGTAACAGAAGATATGGTTGGACATAAATTAGGAGAGTTTGCACTCACTCGTAAATTTGGTGGACATGGCGATAACAAAAATAAAAAGTAAACCAGAAAGGAATGAGATAAATGGAAGCTAAAGCAATCGCAAAAGGTGTAAGAATCGCACCTAGAAAAGCTCGTCTAACCATTGATTTAATTCGTGGCAAAGATGTAAAAGAAGCAGATATAATTTTAGCTAACCTTAATAGAGAAGCTTCAAGATCAATTCACAAAGTACTAACAAGTGCTGTTGCAAATGCTGAAAATAATCTTGGTTTAGATAAAGAAAATCTTTATGTAAAAGAAGCTTATATCAATGAAGGTAGAACAATGAAAAGAGGTAGAGCTGGTGCTAAAGGAAGACCAGATCCTATCAAAAAAAGAACAAGTCACATTACTATTATAGTAAGTGAAAAAAAATAAACAAAGGAGGAAAAACTGATGGGTCAAAAAGTTAGTCCAGTCGGACTTAGAGTTGGAATCAACAAAGGTTGGGAATCTAATTGGTACGCTGAAGGCAGAGATATAGCTAAATATTTAAACAACGATCATAAGATTCGTAAATTTTTGGAAAAAAGATTATCTGACGCAGCGGTTTCAAATGTTGTTATTGAAAGAAAAGCTGGTAAGACCGAAATCATCATTAACACTGCTAAACCTGGTGTAGTAATCGGACATGGTGGTGATGAAATTGAAAAAATCAAAAAGGAACTTTCTAAAATTGTAGATGAAGATATTCATATTTCAATTAAAGAAATTAAAAATCCAAATGTTGTAGCGGCCTTAGTCGCAGATAATATTGCTCATCAAATAGAAAATAGAGTATCATTCAGAGTTGCTCAAAAGAAAGCAATTAGAAATGTAATGAAATCAGGAGCAAAAGGAATAAAAACCCTTGTATCTGGTCGTTTAAATGGTGTAGAAATTGCCAGAAGTGAAGGGTATACTGAAGGAACTATTCCACTTCATACATTAAGAGCTGATGTTGACTATTCCCATAAAGAAGCCAATACTTCTTATGGTAAAATCGGTGTAAAAGTATGGATTTACAAAGGAGAAATCCTTCCTGAAAGAAAAAATAAGGGAGGTAATAAGAATGGCAGTCATTCCAAAGAGAACTAAATATCGTCGTCCACACCGTCTAAGATATGATGGTAAGACTAGAGGTAATAAAGAATTACATTTTGGAGACTATGGTCTTAAAGCTATGGAAGGGGCTTGGATTACTCAAAGACAAATCGAAGCAGCTCGTGTAGCAATGACACGTTATATGAAACGTGGAGGAAAAGTATGGATTAATATTTTCCCACATCTATCATTAACAAAAAAACCTCTTGAAACTCGTCAAGGTAAAGGTAAAGGTGCACCAGAAGCATGGGTTGCCGTTGTAAAAGAAGGCAAAATCATGTTTGAAGTTGCTGGTGTCAGCGAGGAAGTTGCAAGAGAAGCATTACGTTTAGCGATGCATAAACTTCCAGTTAAGTGTAAGTTTGTAAAAAGAGAAAGTGGTGAAACAAATGAAAACTAGTGAAATCAGAGAATTAAGCGATGAAGAAATAATTGCAAAAATTGCTGAAAACAAAGAAGAACTTTTCAACCTACGTTTTAGTCAAGCCACTGGTACTCTTGAAAAACCATCTAGAATCAGAGAACTAAGAAAAGAAATCGCAAAAATGAAAACAATTATGCGTGAAAGAAAAGAAGAGAACTAGGAGGTAACTATGGAAAGAAAACATGAATTAACTGGTAAAGTTGTTAGTAGTACTAACAATAAAACCATTACAGTATTAGTAGAAACTTACACAAAAGATAAATTATATGGAAAAAGAGTAAAATACTCTAAAAAATATGCTGCACATGATGAAAAAAATGAAGCAAGTGTTGGCGATACAGTAAGAATTGCTGAAACAAGACCACTATCAAAAACAAAACACTATCGTTTAGTTGAGGTAGTAGAAAAAGCAGTTATTTTATAACATTAAGGAGGATTAATTATGATTCAACATGAAACCCGTTTAAAAGTAGCTGACAATTCTGGTGCTCGCGAACTATTAGTCATAGGAGTATTAGGTGGCAGCAAAGTTAAAACAGGAAATATTGGAGATATAGTTGTCGGAACAGTAAAAAAGGCAACACCTAATGGAACTGTAGGCAAAGGAAAAGTTGTTAAAGCAGTTATCGTTAGAACTAGACAAGGACTTAGAAGAGAAGATGGGTCATATATTAAATTTGATGATAATGCTTGTATTATTATTAAAGATGATAAATCACCTGTTGGAACTCGTGTCTTTGGACCAGTAGCACGTGAACTTCGTGAAAAAGACTTCATGAAAATAGTATCACTCGCTAAAGAAGTATTATAATCGTTTGGAGGAAGAATATGAGATTAAAACAAGGAGATAATGTTGTTGTCATTGCCGGAAAAGACAAAGGTAAAGAAGGCAAAATTCTTAAAACCCTTAAAGCTGATAATAAAGTTATCGTTGAAGGTGTTAATATTGCTCATAAGCATGTTAAACCAAACGGTGGACAAAATGGAGAAATTATTGAAATCGAAAGACCAATTCATGTGTCTAACGTAATGATAATTGACCCAAAAACAAAAAAAGCTTCAAGAATTGGACATACAACTACAAAAGATGGTAAAAAAATAAGAGTGTCAAGAAAATCTAATGAAAAACTTGACTAACCTGAAAGGAGGATACAGAAATGAACCGCCTAAAAGAAAAATATAGTAAAGAAATAATGCCAAATTTAAGAGAAAAATATAATTATAAAAGTGTAATGGAAACACCTAAATTAGAAAAAATCGTTGTAAACATGGGTGTTGGTGATGGCGCTAGCAATTCAAAATTAATTGATGCCGCAGTCGCAGACTTAAAAGCAATCACCGGACAACAACCAGTTGTAACAAAAGCAAAAAAGGCTATCGCTGGATTTAAAATTAGACAAGGTCAAGCAATTGGCTGTAAAGTAACTTTAAGAGGCGAGAACATGTACAATTTCTTAGATAAACTAATAAGCATTACACTACCACGTGTTAGAGACTTTAGAGGTATCAGTAATAAGTCATTTGATGGTAGAGGTAATTATACTCTAGGATTAAATGAACAATTAATTTTCTCTGAAATAGAATATGATAACGTAGTAAAAGTACGTGGAATGGATATAGTTTTTGTTACAACCGCAGAAACTAATGAAGAAGCATTAGATTTACTAAAAGGTTTCGGTATGCCATTTAAAAAATAACAATTAGGAGGAATTTATGGCTAGAAAAAGTATGATCATAAAAGCTAATAAAAAACCTAAGTATAAAGTAAGAGCTTATACAAGATGTTCTATATGTGGAAGACCACATTCAGTACTTAGAAAATACGGAATTTGCCGTATATGTTTTAGAAACTTAGCTTATAAAGGACAAATACCAGGTGTTACTAAATCAAGTTGGTAATATTTGATATAAAAGTGAAGGGAGGATATAAATGACAGATCCAATCGCAGATATGCTTACAAGAATACGTAATGCAAATCAAATGAAATATACAAATGTAGAAGTACCTGCTTCAAACATAAAAGAAGAAATCGCAAAGATTTTAAAAGAAGAAGGCTATATCGTAGATTATGAAGTAACAAAAGATAAAGTCCAAAACACTATTATTTTAACTCTTAAATATGGAGATAAAAAAGAAAGAGTAATTACTGGTTTAAAAAGAATATCAAAACCAGGATTACGTATATATGCAAAAGCTGAAGAAATGCCATCAGTATTAAATGGATTAGGTATTGCTATAGTATCAACTTCAAAAGGAGTTATGACAGGAAAACAAGCTAAATCAAATAAACTTGGTGGCGAGGTTTTAGCGTACATTTGGTAGAAAGGAAATAACTATGAGTCGAATTGGAAACAGAATTATAACATTACCTGAAAACGTTACACTACTTACAGATGGTAATATTGTTACAGTTAAAGGCCCAAAAGGTGAGCTTTCTACTGAAATAAATAAAAATATTACTGTAAAAGTTGAAGGAAATGAAGTAAGACTAGAAAGAAAAAGCGATGCTTACAAAAATTTCCATGGAACAGCTAATGCTAATATCAATAATTTGATAATTGGTGTAACTAAAGGTTTTGAAAAAAAACTTGAAGCAGTAGGAGTAGGTTATAGATTTAATGTTAAAGGTAACACCTTAGTTGTTACTGCAGGTTATTCACATCCAGTTGAATTAGAAGTACCCGCAGGCATTAATTTAGAAAATCCAAGTAACACAGAACTTACTGTAAAAGGAATAGATAAACAATTAGTTGGCGAATTTGCGGCTAATGTTAGAAAAATCAGAAAACCTGAACCTTATAAAGGTAAAGGTATTCGTTATGCTGACGAACACATTATTCGTAAAGTTGGTAAAAAAGCTGCTTAATAAAAAAATAAAGGAGACGATATTATGATAAAAAAAGTTAATCGTAATAAAGTGCGTGAAGCTAGACATCAAAGAGTCAGAAAAATAGTTTCTGGAACAGTAGAAACACCTAGACTTAACGTATTTAGATCTAATAGCAATATCTTTGCCCAAATCATTGATGATAGTGAAGGTAAAACTTTAGTAAGTGCTTCTTCAATTGATAAAGAATTGAAACTAGAAAATGGTGGAAATATAGAAGCAGCTGCCAAAGTTGGTGAATTAATTGCTAAAAGAGCGAAGAAAGCAAAAATTACAAAAGTAGTATTCGACAGAGGTGGATACTTATATCATGGACGTGTAAAAGCACTAGCAGATGCTGCTCGCGAAAATGGATTAGAATTCTAAAGGAGGAACTTAAATGCAAACCAGAAGAAGAGAAGCCCGTCCAAAATTATATGATGACGAAGTTATTAATATTGGACGTGTTACAAAAGTAACAAAAGGTGGACGTCAATTACGTTTTGCAGCAACAGTTGTTGTAGGAGATAGAAAAGGTAAAGTAGGAATTGGTTCAGGTAAAGCTGCTGAAGTACCTGATGCAATAAAAAAAGCTACTGCCGCTGCTACAAAAAATATTACCAAAGTTGCATTAGTTGATGAACACACAATCCCACATGAAATCATTGGTGTAAGAGGTGCCAGTAAAGTTATGCTAAAACCAGCATCAAAAGGTACTGGAGTAAAAGCCGGTGGTCCTGTAAGAGCAGTCCTAGAACTTGCAGGTGTTAAAGATATTTTATCTAAATCATTAGGTTCAAATACCAAAGTTAATATGGCATATGCTACTTTAGATGCATTAAAGAAACAAAAAACAGCCGAAGAAATTGCAAAATTACGTGGTAAGAAAGTGGAGGAGATTTTATAATGAAACTTAATACAGTAAAACCAAATCCATATGCTACAAAACCAAGAAAAAGAGTAGGACGTGGACCAGGAAGTGGTACAGGAAAAACCGCAGGTAGAGGAGAAAACGGCCAAAATTCAAGAAGTGGTGGAGGAGTTAGACTAGGCTTTGAAGGTGGACAAACTCCATTATTCAGAAGATTACCAAAAAGAGGTTTCTCAAACGCCAAATTCAAAAAAGTATATGCAATAATTAACTTAGAAGATTTAAATAAATTCGAAGATGGAGCAGAAGTTACTCCAGAAATATTAAAAGATATGGGATTAGTAAAAAACACTAAAGATGGTATCAAAGTGTTAGGACAAGGTAAATTAGAAAAGAAATTAACTATTAAAGCTAATAAATTTTCTGATTCTGCAAAAAAAGCAATAGAAAAAACAGGTGGAAAAGCAGAGGTGATTTAATTGTTTAAACGTTTTAAACAAATAACAAGCCCAGCAAATAAAGATTTAAGAAAAAAAATATATTTTACCCTATTCTGCTTATTTATATTTAAACTTGGAACTGCCATCGTAGTTCCTGGTGTTGATAATAAACAATTAGATGTTGGTTTCCTAAAATTATTAGACATGATGGGTGGTGGCGCCATGCAAAACTTTTCAATTTTTGCCCTTGGTGTTATGCCTTACATTACCGCATCCATTGTAATGCAATTATTACAAATGGATATAGTTCCTTATTTTACAGAACTATCTAAACAAGGACAAACAGGTAGAAATAAAATCAACCAAATAACAAGAATATTAGGTATTATTCTTGCCTTTGTACAAGGATACTTATTCTCATTTGCCTTTGTATCTGATGGCGAAATAATAGAATATGTTCAAATAGCCCTTGTACTTACAGCTGGAACATCATTCCTATTATGGCTTGGCGACAGAATTACTACCAAAGGTATAGGAAACGGAATATCAATGATTATTATGGCTGGTATTCTAGCAAGTACTCCATATATGTTTACAGAAGCATGGAGAACACTAGTTGATACCACAACAACACAAACCACATTCTTAGGTGTTCTCTCATTCGGTGTATTTGCCCTAGTATATCTAATTGTTGTATTAGGAGTATTATATATACAACTTGCCGAAAGAAGAATTCCAGTACAATATGCCAATAAAACAGTAAGTAGTTATGGTGGTAGTAACACATATATGCCATTTAGATTAAATTCAGCTGGAGTTATCCCAGTTATATTTGCTGCCGCATTAATATCTGTTCCAGCTTTGATCGCACAATTCGCAAACAATGACAGTTGGATGGCTTTTGTCAATAAATGGTTAACAATTTCATCAGGAACAGGCTTTGTACTTTATGTACTATTCATTATATTATTTTCTTACTTTTATACTTTCGTTACAATTAAACCAAAAGAATTAGCCGAAAATTTACAAAAAAATGGTGGTTATATTCCAGGAGTAAGACCAGGAGAAGAAACCGAAAAATATGTTAGTAAAGTATTAATAAGAATTACCGTTGTAGGCTCAATATTTTTAGCCGCAGTTTCAGGACTTCCATACATATTTGGCTGGTTTTCATCATTACCAACTGATGTAAAAATTGGTGGTACCGGCCTTATTATCGTTGTCGGAGTAGTATTAGAAGCATATAAACAATTAGAAAGTAATATGATAAGCAAAAGTTATAAACAAAGAAGAAGAGGGCGTTAATGAATATATTATTTATAGCACCACCTGCCGCAGGTAAGGGAACCCAATCAAAAAGAGTCAGTGAAAAGTATAATCTTCCGCATATTAGTACCGGAGATTTACTTAGAAATTGTCAAGATGATGATATAAATAAATTAATAAATAGCGGTAAATTTGTATCTGATGAATTAGTCTCAAAACTATTAGAAGAGAGACTAAGTCTAGGTGATTGTAATAATGGTTTTGTTTTAGATGGCTTTCCTAGAAATTTAAAACAAGCCAAAATCTATGAAAACATATTAAAAAAGCTTAATCAAGATCAAGCAACAGTATTTGTATTAGATATATCAAAAGATATTGCAGAAAAACGTATACTAGGTAGAGTTTCTTGCCCAAATTGTGGAGAAGTTTTTAATGAACTAATAGAAGATTCAAAACCATTAAGAAAAGGACTATGTAATCATTGTCATCATACCTTAATTAAAAGAAACGATGATACAAAAGAAACTTTTGAAAAAAGATATAATACTTATGAAAAAGATACTGAACCACTTATAGAATATTATGAAAACCAAAAAATTGTTTATCATATTGATAGTGGTATAACAGCAGAACATACATTTAAACAAATAGAAGGTATAATAGATAATATATTAACCAGGAGGTGATAATAATGGCCAAAAAAAGAAACAACTTTAAACAAAATAAAGAAGTTACCAAAAAGGTCAAACAAGATGTTATCGAACTTGAGGGATTTGTAGAAGATGTTATCCCTGGGGGAGAATTCGTAGTAACACTTGAAAATAAACATGTTATTAAGGCTCGCGTTTCTGGTAAAATGTGGTTAAATCATATCCGCATTTTAAAAGGTGATAGAGTAACAGTTGAATTATCACCCTATGATTTAACACGCGGGCGTATAACCTATAGAAAATAATAGGAGGGATTAAAATGAAGGTAAGACCATCAGTTAAAAAAATATGTGATAAATGTAAAATAATTAAAAGAAAAGGTAAAGTTTTGGTAATCTGTGAAAACCCAAGACATAAACAAAGACAAGGTTAATAGGAGGCGATAAAATGGCACGTATTAAAGGTGTAGATGTACCTGATAATAAAAGAGTTGAAATAGCATTAACTGCAATTCATGGTATTGGTAGAAGTACATCAAACAAAATATTAAAGACCACTAAAATTGATAAAGACAAAAAAGCAAAAGATTTAACAAATGATGAGTTAGCAAGTATTCGTGACGAAGTAAATAAGTACCTCACAGAAGGTGATTTACGTCGTGAAGTTAATATGAATATAAAAACAAAAATGGAAATTAATTCATATGAAGGTACTCGTCACAAAAAAGGTTTACCAGTAAGAGGACAAAGTACAAGAAGAAATGCTCGTACTCGTAAAGGTAAAGCCGTAACAATAGCAAATAAAAAGAAATAATATTTAAAAAAGGAGGATATTACATATGGCTTATAAAGCAAGAAAACGTAAAGTTAAAAAGAATGTCCCAGAAGGTAAAGCTTTTATTCACTCAACATTCAACAATACTATCGTAACACTTACAGATAAAGATGGTAATGCAATAAGCTGGGCTTCTGCTGGAACATTAGGATTTAAAGGAAGTAAAAAATCTACTCCATTCGCTGCTGGTATGGCTGCAGAAGCCGCAGGAAAAGCCGCTGCCGAAATGGGAATGAAAAAGGTAGAAGTATTTGCAAAAGGATTAGGATCTGGACGTGAAACAGCAATACGTTCATTACAAACCGCAGGATTGGAAATCGCTTCAATCTCTGATGTAACACCAATTCCACATAATGGATGTCGTCCACCAAAAAGACCACGTGGATAATAAAGAAAGGAGTCCTTTATGAATTTTAATTTTGAAAAACCAGAATATAAAATAACAGAATATGTTGAAAATAATAACTATGGAAAATTTGAATTAGAACCTTTAGAAAGAGGATTTGGAATTACTTTAGGTAATGCATTAAGAAGAGTTATGCTATCAAGCATGCCGGGTTCTGCTATAGTAGCAGTTAAAATTGATGGCGTAATGCATGAATTTCAAACAATAGATGGTGTTGTAGAAGACGTTACAGCAATTATATTAAATTTAAAAAATATTGTTATCAAAAACAATTCAAAAGAAGTAAAAACTGCTCATTTATCTGTTCATGAAGAAAGAATAGTAACCGCTGCCGATATAGAATGTGATTCTGACATTGAAATCATCAATAAAGATCAAGTAATCGCAACACTTGCTGAAGGTGGAAAATTAGATATGGACTTTATCATAGCTAGTGGTAGAGGTGCCGTATTATCTAATGAAAATAAAAAATATATAGAAGGTGACACAATTGGATATATCGCAATTGATGCCTTATATTCTCCAATCGAAAGAATAAACTTCTATATTGATAATGCTCGTGTAGGACAAGATGCATCATACGATAAACTTGCAATGGAAGTTGAAACAAATGGTTCAATTAGACCAGAAGAAGCA
>CAVHAY010000101.1:0-5822 GCA_963634115.1 Clostridia bacterium
TAGTAATATCTCACTTATTACAAATAGTACTGTTCAAAATATTATAAGTTCTGGTACATATTATTATGATATAAAAAAAATTATTGATATAGATAATGACAATAAATATGAAATTATTGTAAAAAAATCTAAATATAAAGATTCTAGTGATTACTGCTTTGAATTATATAAAAATGAAAAAGGAACATATAAAAAAGAAAAATCATGTAATTTAGATTAACCAAAGAATTGGGGTGATTGATTTATGAAACGTAAAACTAAAATATTTCTTTTAAGTTTATGCTTACTATTCTTAATAGTAGGAGGCATAACGACACTTACAACATCAGTCGCACCTATCGAAACTGTTTTCGCAGATGAAAATAATGAAATAAAAATTATAAGTATAAAGCCAGTAGACGTAAAAGGCACTACTGAAAATATAAGTACATCTATTTATAATAATAATCATACCGTAGGCTTTGAAACTAGTTTTGCCGATATTGGTGATTATATAGAATATAAAGTAACTGTAAAAAATGAAGCTCCAGCAGATGCTTATTTAACAGATGTTAAAAAAAATCTTTCAAAAGATGAAAGTAATGGATCTGTTGATATTATGGTAAATGGATATACCAAAGGTCAAGTTATTAAATCTGGTGAAACTATTGATTTAATAGTTAAAGTAGAATGTTTATATAGTCCAGTTAATACAAAAGATATTTATTTAAATGTAAAGGCAGAAATAACTTTATCTTTTGAAACTTTTGAAAATGAGCAGCCAAGATACCTTGTATCATATAATTGTGAGTTAAATACTAAAAAAGAATGTAAAGAATTTAATGAATATAAAAATGTAAACAGTGTTATTTTTCCTACTAAATCAGGTGATGATACTAACATTCCTCATATAAGAGGCTATAAATTTTTAGGATGGGCTGATGCCAGTGGTAATATACTTACAGATAGTAATGGTATATTATTAAGTGGTAAAGAAAATATAACAGTTACAGATTCTAATATTGATATAATTGGTCTTTTTGAAAAAAAAGAACCACCTACCATTGAAAGCATTAATACCTCATCATTTACTACTTCTAGTATAACAGCCGTAGTAAATGCTTCTACCACAGATGATAAACAAATTGCTTATTATGAATTTAAAATAGATAATGGTAAATATATAAATATTGGTAATACACCTACTTATACCTTTATGGGTTTAAAGTCAGATATGAATTATACAATTACAGTAAAAGTATGTGATAATGAGGGTTTATGTACAGAAAAATCTACTACTGATGAGGTTAGTTATAATAAAATAAAAGATAATATCGTAACTGAAAATGATGGCTTATATATAGATAAAACTATACAAGATAGATATATATATAAAGGAAGTAATCCCAATAATTATGTAAAACTAGGAGATACTTTATATAGAATAATTAGTTTAGAGCCAGATGGCACTTTTCTTATAGTAAGCACCAAGAGTTTAGGTAATATGCCGTATGATAGTGGCAATAGAAATTCTCGTATTAATACCGATTATTGCTATAACACAGAAAGTACCGGCTGTAATATATTTGGTAATAGTTTATCAATTATAAATACAAAAAATAATGAATATATAAATACCATTCAATTAAATGGTACTAAATATACTTTACCAGCAAATAATTCTCTTATTAATATAGCCCTTAATAATTGGTATGATAATTTAGATGATAATATAAAATCATTAGTCCAAAAACATAAATTTAATATTGGTTATGTAAGTATTAGTAAAAATCAAACTTTAGCTAAAGACACTACAAAAACTCAAAAGTATCAGTGGGAGGGTTATGCTGGACTTATATCTGTTATCGATTATGCTAATGCAAACTCTAATGAAAACTGTAATAATATATATGAAAGTACCCAAGATACATGTGCTACAGCAAACTGGATGCCATCATCATGGCTTATTACTCCATACTCATCATCTACTAGTGAACAATATAGTATAAAAAATAATAAAATCACTCATGAAAGTGTTAGTGCCAGTAATGAAGCATATCCAGTTATATATTTAAACAGTAGTGTTACCTTTACTGGTAGTGGTACTTCAGATGATCCATATATTCCCAGTACCACATCTGGTAGTGGCGCTAAAACATCAAAAATAACTAAACCATCATTTGAATTTGATAAAACTGATGAATCAAAAATAACAATAACTTATGAATATAAAGAAGATAGTACGAATCCTAAAAATAATTATGAATATATATATAGATTAAATGATATTAATGATAGTTATTATGCTTATGATAAAACCCAAAATAAATTTATAAAATATGAAAAAGATATACAAGATGGTAATTTTTATCCAAATAATAATGTAACAATACCTGCTACTGTATCAGAAAATATATTAACAGTATCACTTAATTTAAAAGATGCTGGTGATAAAGTAGTCGCTGAAATAAAAAATGTTACAAATATATCTTCATATGGAGTAAGCAATACCATAATCTATACACCATTAACTACCATAAAATCATATAGTGGTGATAATTCATCATCAGACTTTAAAAGTAGTGATTATATAAATAAAATAAGTACGGTAACATTTGATACTTACTTTAATAAAAATGATTATATAAATGAAGCTATCAAAGTATGGGATATATCTGAAAAACAAAATAACTCAGTAATTGCAATACTTACTTCAGCAGATGAAACAACAGATACTTATAATTTAATTATTAGTGGTTATGTAAATAATGTTCAAGCAAATACTGATTCTAGTTATCTCTTTTCTGGAATGATTAATCTTACCAGTATTAATTTTGCTTCTTCTTTCGATACTAGTAATGTAACTAATATGAGTAATATGTTCGCAGGTACCAAAGAAAATCCTTTAAGTATGCTTTCTAGTATATCTGGAATAGAAGAATTTGATACTAGTAATGTTACTGATATGAGTAACATGTTTGCCTATACTAACAATATTTCTGCTCTTACGTTAACTAACTTTGATACCAGTAATGTCAAAAATTTTTCTGGAATGTTTGCTGGCTGTAGTAGTCTGCAAACAATAGATGTATCATCTTTTGATACTAATAAGGCCACAAATATTGATAAAATGTTTAAAGATAATAGTAGTCTGCAAAAAGTAAATGGTCTAGAAAAATTTAATACCGAAAATGTTACAACTATGAATAGTCTTTTCAGTGGCTGCACAAATTTACAAACCTTAAATCTATGTAACTTTGATACTAAAAATGTTACTGAAAATACATCTATCTTTAAAGATACAACAAGTCTAAAAAATATTTATGTAAGTTCTGACTGGACTATAGAAACTACTACTGAAATGTTTGATAATAGTAATATTAAAGATGTAACTAAAAGCAATATAGAAACCTGTAATATAGATGCTGATGGTATACTTTTATCTGCTAAAACAGAAATAACTGATCATACATTAATAGTTACTATAGATGCTAGTGCTAACTCTAAAATTAGTAAATATTCATATAAATTATCTATAGATGATGCTTATCAAGATTTAAAAGGCAATACTTTTACTATAAATAATCTATCATCTGGTAAATATACTCTTTATATAAAAGTATATACAGGCTATGGTAATGAAAAAGAAATAACCAAAGATATCGAAATATAATTAAAACTAAACAAACAGCGTCTTTTGAACGCTGTTTTAATGTTTTAAAATAAGTAATATATATCTAATCAAATTCTAAAACTTTGTTTTTAGTTTTATTATAGACTTTATTCTGTCAATTTGATACAATTAATATGGTGAGAGAATTATGAAACAAGAAAACATCAGAAACTTCTCTATCATTGCGCATATAGATCATGGTAAAAGTACAATTGCTGATAGGTTACTAGAACTAACCGGCGCCATCACCGAAAGAGAAATGCAAAATCAACTACTTGATAATATGGATATCGAAAGAGAACGAGGTATAACCATAAAATTAAATGCTGTAAGATTAAACTATAACTATCAGAATGAAGAATATATTTTAAATTTAATAGATACTCCTGGACATGTAGATTTTTCTTATGAAGTTTCAAGATCACTAGCAGCCTGCGAAGGCGCTGTTCTAGTAGTGGATGCTGCCCAAGGAATAGAGGCTCAAACTCTCGCAAATGTATACCTTGCTATGGAAAATGATCTAACAATAATACCTGTAATAAATAAAATAGATTTACCAAATGCTGATACAGATAAAGTAAAACAAGAACTAATAAATACTTTAGGCTTTACTGAAGATGAAATAATTTTAACTAGTGCTAAAACAGGAGTAGGTATTAAACAGTTGCTAGAAACCATAATTACCAAAATACCAACCCCAAAAAGTAGTCAAAATGATAAATTAAAAGCTTTAGTATTTGATAGCCACTTTGATCCATATAAAGGTGTAGTTGCCTTAGTAAGAATAGTAGATGGTACAGTATCATGTAAAGATAAAATAAAAATGATGTCTACAGGAGCTGTTCATGAAGTTACCGAAATAGGCTATAATACTCCAAAAGAAAAAGTAGTAACCAGCCTTTCAGCAGGTGAAGTAGGATATATATGTGGTAGTATAAAAACTATAAGAGATATCAAAGTAGGAGATACCATAACCTTAGAAAAAGCAGAGGCCTTAACTCCTTTAGAAGGTTATAAATTAGTAAAACCTATGGTTTTCTGCGGACTATATCCATTAGAGTCATCAAAGTATTCAGATTTGCGTGAAGCTTTAGAAAAATTAAGACTTAATGATGCAGCTTTAGAATTTGAACCAGAAACATCTAAAGCCCTTGGTTTTGGATTTAGATGTGGATTTTTAGGTTTACTACACATGGAAATAACTATAGAGCGAATAAAAAGAGAATTTGGACTAGAAGTAATCGCAACATCTCCTTCTGTAATATATAAAGTAACAACCACAAATAAAAAAGTACTAGATATTGATAGTCCATCTAAAATGCCAGATAGACAAAATATTGAAAAAATAGAAGAGCCTTATATTAAAACCAATATTTTTGTACCAAATGAATATATTGGACCTATTATGGAACTATGCCAAAATAAAAGAGGTATCTATAAAAATATGGAATATATAGATAAAACTAGAGTTAACATTCACTATGAAATACCTCTTTCAGAAATAGTTTATGATTTTTTTGATAAACTAAAAAGTTCTACCAAAGGTTATGCTTCATTTGATTATGAAATAATTGGATATAAAGAAAGTGATCTTGTTAAAATGGATATAATGTTAAACAAAGAACCCGTAGATGCTTTAAGTTTAATTGTTCATAAAGACTTTGCTTATAAAAGAGGTAGAGCCATTGTAGAAGCTTTAAAAAAACAAATACCACGTCAGTTATTCGAAGTTCCTATTCAGGCAACTATCGGTAATAAAGCCATTGCTAGAGAAAACATTAAAGCTATGAGAAAAAATGTTCTTGCAAAATGTTATGGTGGGGACGTTTCAAGAAAAAGAAAACTTTTAGAAAAGCAAAAAGAAGGTAAAAAAAGAATGAAGATGGTTGGCAATGTCGAAGTTCCACAAGAAGCCTTTCTTGCTGTACTTAGTATGGAGGATGAGTAAATGAAAAAAATTTTATTACCACAAACACCTTCAATAGAAGAAGCATTAAAAAAAGATTTTTCTTACACAGAGTATATTGTAGGTAAAGAAAAAAAACCAATACCCGAAATCTATCAAAATACTAAAAGATATGAAGAAGTATTTAAACAAATATTATCATTTAGTTATGTAGATTCTGTTATTGAACTGCAAAAACAATATGAATTAGATAAAAAAGATATT
>CAVHAY010000101.1:5923-21012 GCA_963634115.1 Clostridia bacterium
ATTTAGAAAATAATCAAAAAAAAGTTGTTCAAAAAATAGATGTTATAAAAGGTACCTATAATACAGTTGATGATTTAGAATATCGTTTTGCTCTTCAAAAGAAAAAACTAGATGATCATAAAAATAGTGTAAAAAGAGCAAAAGCATATACTGATGGAAAAATATCTGTAGGACATTTAAAACCAGCTGATATAAAATATATAGAATTGCAAAATAGAAAAAATATTCTTATGGCTCAAAAAATAATCAAAGAAGCCAATAAAGCTGGTTTTGAATTAGAAGATCTAACATTTGCCGAGCAATTTGAATTTCTAAAAAATAAAGGTTTCATTGATAAAAAAGGTCATCCAAAGGAAATAAAGGAATAATGAAAGCAGTATATATTCATATTCCTTTTTGTAATACCATTTGTACATATTGTGATTTTCCAAAAGTATATAAAAATGATATTTGGATAAATAAATACTTAAAAAAATTAGAAGATGAAATCAAAGAAAACTATAAAGGAGAATTAATAGAAACTATTTATATAGGGGGTGGAACCCCAAGCTCACTAAATATCAAACAACTAACAAAACTTTTTAAAATTATCCAAATCTTTAATATAAGTATAGATGCTGAAATAACTTTAGAAGCCAATAGTGAAGATTTAACTCCAGAAAAATTATTATTTTTAAAAGATAAAATAAATCGTCTCAGTATCGGAGTACAAACTTTTAATAATAAGTTACTTAGACTAATGAATAGAACAGTAAACATAACTAATTTAAAAAAAGCCTTTAAATATTTTCATAATATAAACATAGATTTAATGTATGGTTTTAATGAAGAAACCCCAGATATCTTAAAACAAGATTTAAAAGAAATACTAAAATTAAAACCTACTCATATATCAACCTATAACCTTATATTAGAACCTAATACCATTCTTTATATAAAAGGATATAGACTCAAAAATGATGATATAACATATGAAAAAATAATTAATAAATATCTAAAAGATTATAATCACTATGAAATAAGCAATTATGCTTTAAAAGGATATGAATCCAAACATAACCTTACATACTGGAATAATGAAACATATTATGGTTTTGGTCTTGGCGCTAGTGGTTATATTAGTAATGCAAGATATGATAATACCCGTAGTATTAATAAATACTTAAATGGTAAATATAAATATATAACGCATGTTTTAGATGAGCAAGAAACACTACAAAATGAATTTATTTTAGGATTTAGAAAAATACATGGTATAAATAAAGAACAATTTAAAAATAAATATCATAAAAATATCAAAGACATAAATATAATTCAAGATCTTTTAAAACAAAATTTATTAAAAGAAGATAAAACAAACATCTACATAAATTCAAAATATATATATGTATCAAATGAAATACTTGTAAAATTTTTATCATAAAATAAACATTTATAAAATAAAATTATGATGAAATATAAAAAAATTGTGAAAATAAAATGAAAAACTTATATAGTTCATAAAAAAACCTTTATATTATAAGTAAAATTTGTTATAATGAACATGGGAGGTAAAGAAAAGTGAAAAGAAATTTGCTTAAAGTAATCGGAATATCATTCTTAATTTTCGTAGTATTAAGTTGGATAATTCCAGTAGGTACATATTCTAGTGGCAAACTTACCACAGATGGTACAGACCCTATAGGGTTATATGATTTATTTAGTACACCAGTTTCAACAATACTTACTTTCGCTTTATATGCAGTAGTGTTTGCTGCAATAGGGGGATTATATGGAGTTATTGATAAAACAGGAGCACTAAAACCAATGCTTGAAAAAGCTAGTAAGAATAAAAATAAAGGATTCTTAATCTTTTCAATAATATTCTTTGTAGTTCTTTCATCATTAACAGGGCTATCAATATTATTATTTGTTTTAGTTCCTTTATTTGCAAGTATTATATTTGCTAAAGGTTATGACAAAATAACTGCCCTAGCATCAACAGTAGGAGGTATATTAGCAGGTTCTGTATGTTCTACATATGGATTTAATATTACTGGCTATACTAAAAATTTACTTAGTGTAGATATGAGTAATGAAATTGTTGCTAAACTAATTTTACTTGTACTTTTAACTGCTGGTTTAATATTCTTTGTTGTAAAAAAAGCAAACAAATTAGCAAAAATGAATGCTTTAATTAATAAAGATAACAAAAAAGCCTATGATATCGAAGAAGAAGAAATCAAAGAGGAAACTAAAAAAGCCAGTAAAAAGACTACTACAAGTAAAAAAACAAATACCAAAAAAGCTGATACTAAAAAAGCATCTGCTAAAAAAACTACTACAACAAAGACACAAACTAAAAAAACAACAGCCAAAAAAAGTACTACTAAAAACTTTGCTATAACTAAAAATGTTAAAAAAGTTAAAGCATCTAAAACTGTAAGTAGTGTACCATTTATGGTAATAACTGTAATTATGTTATTAATTGCCGCAATTGGCATGTATAATTGGTATTATGCCTTTGGTATAGAGTTCTTTAATGATATTTATGATGCAGTTATGGGAGTTAAAATTGGAGATTATCCAATTGTTGAAAATATTTTCAGTAGTATAACACAATTAGGTTATTGGGGTAATACTGAATTAGTTGTAATCATAGTAATCATTTCAGCATTCTTAGCATTTGTTTATAGATTAAGTTTAAATGAATATGTTGAGAGTTTCATAAAAGGTATGAAAGAAATGATGCCAACTGCTATTTATGCAGCCTTAGCAAGCGTTATTTTATATGTATTATATACATCTTCATATTATGGTTCTGGAACAATTACAAATACTATATATGCTAAAATATTAGGTGATGATTTCAATGTATTATTAACTGCTATTTCAACATTAATAGGAAGTTTCTTCTATAATGATTTATACTATTTACTTGCCGGATTAAGTACATTCGTATCAAGTTATAATGCAGGTGATTTAAAAATTGCGGCATTACTAATTCAATCAGTATATGGAATTGGTATGATGATATTCCCAACAAGTGTAGTATTAATCGCTGGATTAAGTTACTTTGATGTTAAATGGACTGAATGGGTAAAATACATTTGGAAGTTCTTATTAGGACTATTCGCATTAATAATTTTAATTTGCTTAATACTCGCAGTATTATAAACTAATTAACATAAAAATGTCGGTATATACTACCGATGTTTTTTTATATTAATTTGTTATATTTAAAAATAAATTAAATAGACTTATAAATAAAAGAGAAAAACTTAGACATTTATAAATACTATTAATTTTAAAACATTTTCTTGACATATATTTTGTTTTAGTGTATAAATTATATTAGTTTCAGAAAGGAAGATGTGTTTTGGCAAAAAATTTAGTCATTGTGGAATCACCAACAAAAGTAAAATCAATTAGTAAATATTTAGGTAATGATTATTTTGTTACCTCTAGTAAAGGACATATAAGGGACTTATCAACTAGAGGAAAATTTGGCCTTGGAGTTGATATAGAAGATCATTTTAAACCAGATTATAAAACAATTAAAGGTAAAAAACCAGTAATAGATGAACTAAAAAAAGCCGCTAAAAAAGCAGATAAAGTTTATCTAGCAACCGACCCCGACCGAGAAGGAGAAGCTATCGCATGGCATATCTATGACGTATTAGGTTTAGATGATAATAATTATAGTAGAGTATTATTTCCTGAAATAACTAAAAAAGGTGTTATAAATGGTATTAATAATGCTCTTAAAATTGATAAAAACTTAGTTAATAGTCAAGAAACTAGAAGAATATTAGATAGAATAATTGGTTTTAGATTAAGTAAATTAATACAGTCTAAAACAGAAGGTAAATCAGCCGGTAGAGTGCAAAGTGTTGCCCTAAAATTAATTGTCGATAGAGAAAGAGAAATTATGGCTTTTAAGCCTGAAGAATATTGGACAATAATGGCTAAATTTGATAACTTTGATGCTAGCTTAACATCATATAAAGAAAAGAATATTGAAATAAAAAATGAAGATGAAGCCAATAAAATACTAAATGCTTTACAACCTGATTTTTGTGTAGATTCAGTAATAAAAAAAGAAAGAACAAAATCTTCAAGACCTGTTTATGAAACTAGTACTATGCAACAAGATGCCTCTAATAAACTTAATTTTAATGCTAGAAGAACAATGTCTATTGCTCAAAGATTATATGAAGGTATAGATTTAGGTAATGAAACTGTCGGACTTATTACCTATATGCGTACTGATTCTGTTAGAATATCTGATGAATTTGTGGCCGCTACAAACAATTATATTTCCAGTAAATATGGTAAAGAATATGTAGGTAAAGTTAAAACAATTAAGAAAAAAGATAATGTCCAAGATGGCCATGAAGGTATTAGACCAACTAGTATTGAAAGAACACCTGAAAGTGTAAAACCATACTTAAAAGACGAAGAATTTAAACTATATAGAATGATTTATTATAGAGCCCTTGCTAGTTTAATGACCGATGCTAAAGTAGAAGGAACAACAATTTTACTTAATAATAATGATTATATATTTAAAGCTACAGGACAAGTAGTAGTCTTTGATGGTTATTTAAAAGTATATAAAGATTATGAAGATACCAAAGATGAAGAACTACCAGCCTTAAATAATAATGATATTTTAAATGCAAACGAAATAGAAAAAGAACAACACTTCACAGAGCCCCCAGCAAGATATACAGAAGCAAAATTAATCAAAGAAATGAGAGAACTTGGTATAGGTAGACCAAGTACTTATGCTACAATAGTTGATAATATAAAAAATAGGGGATATGTTACACTAGATAAAAAGAAATTCATTCCCACTGAAATAGGGTTTGAAGTAACAGATAAACTCCAAGAATTCTTTAGCCATATTATCAACGTAGAATATACCGCAAATATGGAAAATGATCTAGATAAAGTTGCTTTAGGAAAAGCAGTATGGTATGAAATATTAGAAAAATTTTATAAAGAATTTGAACCATCAGTCGAAGAAGCTTTAGAAAAATTACCCAAAAAAGAAGTAAAAGAAACAGGAGAAGATTGTCCAAACTGTGGTCATCCTCTAGTTATTAGAAATGGTAAATATGGTAAATTTATAGCATGTAGTAACTTTCCAAATTGTAAATATATAAAAAGTGAAAATAAAGAAGAAAAAATAATAATTAAATGTCCAAATTGTGATGAAGGACAAATTGTAGAAAAACATAGTAAAAGAGGTAAATTATTCTATGGCTGTAATAACTATCCTAAATGTAAAACAGCTTATTGGGATAAACCTACCGGAAAAAAATGTCCAGAATGTGAAAGTATGCTTACTGAAAAGAAAAATAAAATAAAATGTTCAAATTGTGATTATACAGTATAAAACACTAGTAAACCTAGTGTTTTATTACATAATAAGCATAGTATTCTTCTAAAGTAATATTTTCATTTTTAATCTTTAATGCCGCTTCTTTTCCAACATATCTATAATGCCATGGTTCATATGTATAACCTGTTATATTCTCCTTATCTTTTGGAAACCTTAAAATATATCCATATTTATAAGCATTATCACTAAGCCATTTAAAAGCATCAGTATTTTCAAAACTTTGATCTATTAAATTTATATCAGTACATAAACCTGTTTGATGTTCAGAAAAACCTGCTCTAGCTGAATAAGTATCTGCGGCCTCTTTACCATCTCTTTGAACATATTTGTTATATAAATTTACTTGATAATCATAACTTCTAAAACCAGATGCATTCTTAATTATAATATTATCAATTAAAGCAGCATTACTCATTTCTATAAAGGCATCTGCAGCCTCTTTTCTAAGAGAATTATTAGCACCTATATTATAAGTATTATTTAGAGTAACTAAATCATTTGGAGTGTAGGTACTACTTAAATAATAATATTTATTTACTAACATTAAAATATCTAAAGAAGTATCCGTTTCAGTGCAGTCAACATATTTAGTTTTATCTAAATTAGCATTTACATAACTTACTACTAATTCATTAGATAAATCAGGATTTGTTTTTGCATAGTTTTTATAACGCTTTAAATTATCTTCTATATAATATTTTGTATTTTGAAATTTATTTTCATTAATATTTTGAACTTTATCTTCATTTACATGTTTATTTGCTTTTTCTACACTGTTATTTGGCATTTTTATAACAAATATAAATATTGTTACAGTTACAATAATTATCGCTAGCAATAATAATTTCTTCATTTTTTTCATTCACTTCTTTCTAAATAATAGGCATAGTATTCATCTAAAGTTAGACCCATTTGATGAATATTTAAAGCATTATTTTTCCCAATATATCTATAATGCCATGATTCATAACCAAATCCAGTAATATCTTCTTTATCACTAGGATACCTCATAATAAAACCATATTTATATGCATTATTACTAAGCCATTTAAAAGCCTTACTTTGATCAAATTCATATACATTATATCCATAAGTAAACACATCAATAGCAAGCCCAGTTTGATGTTCTGAATAACCAGGACGAGCTACAAATGCACTAGCGTATTCATCTCCTTTAGAAAGGCGATATTGATTATAAACACTAACTTGCTCATCATAAGATCTATAACCTGAATTAATAATTAAAGTAATACCTTCTTTTTTAGCCGCTGTATACATTTCCTTGAAAGCTTCATAAGCCTCTTTAGTAATTTTAACCTTGCCATAACAATAAGAATTACTAACATCTACTAAATCATTAGGTATATAAGTATCTGATAAATAATAATATTTATTTACCAAAAATTGATATTTAATCTTCGTATTTGCTTTCTTTGTATGCGTATAATAATCATAATTTCTTTTAACATTTACCAAATTTATCGCCTTTGCATAATCTACCTTCTCCATTGATGATATATACTTTTTATATTTATTATAATTATCATATATAAAATAAGCTTGATTTGTTATATCTACTAAATCTTTATCATATTTCTTTAATGCTTTATTAATAATTTTTTTATTTTTCCCTAAGATAGTATTTACTTCATTAGTGTTATATCCCATTTCTTTTAATTTATATTGATTACTAGTATAATATAAATACCTGTTAAAAATAAAATTTCCAATTAATACTATAGAAATAATTATTATAGCCATAGTAACAATTCTCTTAAATTTTTTATTCATTATTTATCACCAAGATAATTGTACCATTTTTTTAGCAATTTTAGTTTTAAAATTCCCAAAAAGAGTGCAAAAAAGATAAAAAAATGGTATAATTGTATCTAGCTTGGAGATGATGCTATGCTAATACTAGCGAAAGCTGCCATGGCAATGATGCTTGGTTTTGTCTTTACAGTTATCTTTGGATACTTTGTCATTAAATGGCTAAAAAAAGAAAAACTAGGTCAATCAGTAAGCAAAACATTAGGAGAAAGACATAAAGAAAAACAAGGAACCCCAACAATGGGAGGAATTATGTTTATAATTCCCACCATAGTTATTACCTTTGGTCTTATCATAACAGATAAAATGGAATTTAGTAATAACATATTTATCGTATTATTCGTATTTATAAGTTATGCCATATTGGGTTATGTTGATGATTATCTTATCGTAAAAAAACATAATAACAAAGGCTTTCCTATATTTGTAAAATTATTAATACAATTAGTTATTGCCCTTGTATTTTTCTATATATTCTTAAGTAGTGGTAGTGATCCAACTATTAATGTTAGAGGAATTAATATTAATTTAGGTTGGTTTTATGGAATATTTTTATTATTCGTTTTAGTCGGCAGCAGTAATGCCGTAAATATTACTGACGGACTTGATGGACTTGCCGGAGGACTATGTGCCATAGCGTTTGCTAGCCTAGGCATACTGTGCTTTGGTGCTACATGGACCCCTGGAAGTGAAGATTTAGCAATATTTTGTTTCATCGTTGTTGGTAGCTTAATAGGATTTTTAGTTTATAACTGTTATCCAGCCAAAGTATTTATGGGAGATACCGGATCATTAGCCCTTGGTGCCGCCCTTGGTAGTGTAGCCATTATAACAAATTATGAAATTACCCTAGGCGTAATTGCTGGAGTATTTATAATAGAAACACTTAGTGTTATCATCCAACTTATTGCCATTAAAAAATTCCATACCAAAGTATTTTTAATGGCACCCCTTCATCATCATTTTGAAAAACTTGGATGGAGTGAAGTAGATATCGTAAGATTATTTTGGTCAGTAGGATTAATTCTTGGTATGGCCGCAATAATTTTTGGAGTATGGATATAAAAGGAGAGAAGAAAAATGAGTAAAACAAAAGAAATTGAAATAAAAGTAAACGGAAAAGAATGGGAAGAAGCCTATAATAAAGCCTATAATAAAATATCTAAAAAAGTAAAAATAGATGGTTTTAGACCAGGAAAAGCCCCAAAAAACATGATTTTAAAAAATCATGAACAAAACATCTTAATAGAAGCCGCAGATTCAGTAACAGAAAAATCTTACACAAAAATGCTTGACAAAGCCAAAGATATCCTCACTGATTTAGTGGCACGTCCAGAAATAGAAGTAAAAAAACTAGATAAAGACGGAGTAATATTTAACTATATTTTAACCCTAAAACCAGATGTTAAATTAGGTAAATATAAAGGCTTAAAAGTTAATAAAGAAAAAGCCAAAGTTACCAAAGAAGAAGTGCAAGAAGTAATAAATAACATGCTAAAAAAATACGCTGAAAATGTTATAAAAGAAGGAGAAGTACAAGAAGGAGATATAGCCGTTATAGACTATGAAGGTAGTGTAGATGGAGTAGCCTTTGAAGGTGGTAAAGCTGAAAACTACCCACTTACAATAGGTAGTGGTACCTTTATACCTGGTTTTGAAAAACAAGTAATAGGCATGAAAAAAGGTGAAACAAGAGACATAAAAGTAACATTCCCAAAAGAATACCATGCTGATGATTTAAAAGGTAAAGAAGCCGTATTTAAAGTTACCGTAAGTGAAATCAAAGAAATAAAAATTCCAGAACTAGACGCTGACTTTTTCGCAGATTTAGGTATGGAAGATGTGAACACAAAAGAAGCACTTGAAGCCAAAATATCTGAAAATCTTTTAACCCATAAAGAAAATGAAATAGAAAATAAATACATAGACGAACTATTAGATGAAGCCGCAAAAGAAGTAGAAGTAGAAATTCCAGAAATAATGACACAAGAAGAACTAGATCGTATGATGGATCAATATAAACAAAATTTAGCGGCTCAAGGTCTATCACTAGAACAATTCTATAAATTTACAGGATCTGATGCCAATGCCCTAAGAGATCAAATGACACCAGAAGCCAATAAAAGAATAAAACAAAGACTTATGTTAGAAGAAATAGCTAAACAAGAAAAAATAGAAATTTCTGACGAAGAAGCCGAAAAAGAAGCCGAAAAATATGCCCAAAAATATCAAATGGAAAAAGATGAATTTCTTAAACTATTTGGTGGCATTGAAATGGTTAAATATGATGCTAAAATGCGTAAAGCAATGGAATTATTAAAAGCCTAAATCTAGATTATTCTAGATTTTTTTTAAAAATTTGTGATATAAATTATAGTAATTTTCTATACTTAAAACAAAGGAGGAAAATAATGAAAATAATTGGAATTGTTGGTAGAGTATATTATAATATTGATAATCAAAAAATAATTCAAAGCAACGAATACATAAGAAAGGCATTAGTAAAATATAACAATATAGTACCAATTCTATTATTGCCTACAGACAATAAAATTTATATTGACATAAATATGGGAGACGATAAAATAAATAAACAAAAACTAAATTATATTTTAGAAAAATGTGATGCCTTTGTCTTGCCCGGTGGCATAACCTTTTATAATTTTGATGAATATATAATAAAACATGCTATCAAATATAATAAACCACTTCTGGGACTGTGTGCTGGTTTTCAAAGCATTTGCTCTTTATTTGCCAAAAAAAGAACAAAATTTGATATGACAGAAAAAATAAAAACCAAAAAACATATTGGCGACCCAAGTAAATATATTCATAACATAAAAATAAAAAAAGGAACAAAATTATATAATATATTAAAACAAGAAAATATTTCAGTCAACAGTGCCCATAATAACAAAGTGAACTTCGAAATGAATAAACTTCAAAAAACCAGTTATAGCGACGACGGAATAATAGAAAGCGTAGAATACCCCAACAAAAAATTCATCATAGGTCTCCAGTGGCATCCAGAATATCTCATGGATAAAAACTCAACTAAAATTTTCGATGCCTTCATTCAAAGCATCACCGAATAATAACAAAAATAATTAACCACAACTTATAAAATAGAACACTCTATTTTATTTTTTTGCAAAAAAATATTGACACACGTACTAATGTATGGTATATATGGTTTAGACAAGGCAGGTGATACACATGCAAATATTTAAAGCATACAAATTTAGATTATATCCAAATAAAGACCAAACAATTCAAATAAACAAAACCTTCGGCTGCACAAGATATATCTATAATTATTTTTTAAACGAAATGATAAAATACTATAAGCAAACCCATACATTAAAATCGCTGACCCAGTTATATAAAGAACTAGACTCCCTATATAAAACCTGTGACTGGCTTAAAGAAATATATCCTCCGGCTATCCAAACAAGCATAAATAACCTTATACATGCTTTTTCACTACACAAAAATAAAACATATCCTAAATTTAAATCAAAAACCACAAAACAAAGTTATAAAATAATTAACACATCCCATAAAAAAATAAATAATAATTTTAAAAACATAAAATTAAATTTAAAAAACAAAACAATAACATTACCTTGGCTAAACGAAGTTAAAATAAGAGGTTACCGTAATTTAAAATATATAAATGGCAACATCAAAAGTGCAACCATTTCCAAAGAAGCAGATAAATACTTTATCAGTGTCTTAGTAGCCCAAAATATATCTATACCCAAAAATAAACCAACCTCCATAGTAGGAATAGACTTGGGAATTAAAGATATGATAGTTACATCTAACAACGAAAAAATTCAAAATACCATTAGGATAAATGAACAAAGAATAAAAGGCTTGCAAAAATCTCTAGCCAGAAAACAAAAAGGAAGTAAAAACTATAATAAAACTCAATTAAAACTTCAAAGAATGTATTTAAAAATAAAAAATGCTAGAAAATATCTAATTCATAATATAACAAATAATCTGTTAAAAGATAATGACATAATAGTAACCGAAAACTTAAATATAAAACAAATGTATAAAACCCATAGTATAGCTAAAAGCTTAAACAAAACCCCACTTGCAAAATTCTTATATGTACTTAAATACAAAACAAAATGGCAAGGAAAAACAATAATTCAAATTAATCGTTATTACCCAAGCAGCCAAACTTGTAGCGTCTGTGATTACAAAAATATCGCCGTAAAAAACCTCAGCGTGCGAGAGTGGGAATGTCCAAAATGTCATGTAAAACATGATAGAGATGTAAATGCTAGTATAAATATACTCTTTGAAGGCTTAAAAATATATTTAAAAACGTTTACCTAATAATAGAAAATATAAAATTAACCTTAAAATAAAAAAATCAATACAACTCATCTAAACATAAAATTTATAAATAAATCATAATGTATATTGCTACAAATATCATAAACAAATAACAAAAAACTATAGTAGGGTGTCTACCATCCGATATTCGTCTGTGGAGGGCCTGTTACAAGCCCTAAGAAGCAGAAAAATATTTATACCGCTCATTTTCTATTTTTCTCTTTCCAATTTTATGTATAAAAAAATTGTTGATTAAAAAATATTATTTTTGTTCACAATAATCATAGAATGTTATAGGAAGGAGAAAAAAATGTTTAGCAATTTTGAAGAAAGTGCTCGTAAAGTATTGGTAAGTGCCAAAGAAGAAATGATGAATTTAAATCATCCATATGTTTCATCAGAACACTTATTACTTGCCATACTAAAAAAAGACAACACTGTAAGCACAAAACTCAAAAAGTATAAATTAACATACAAAGTATTTAAAGAGCAAGTAATAAATATTGTAGGTGCTGGTAATAAAAAAAGTGAATTTTTCCTTTACACACCTTTGCTCAAACGAGTTATTGAAAATGCCAGTATAGATGCCAAGGATAATAACGGCGGAATTGTCACTATAAATCACTTATTTGAAAGCCTTTTAGAAGAAGGTGAAGGTGTTGCCATTAGAATATTAATAAGTATGAACATTGATATAGATGAATTGTATAATGATTTTATGCATAGAATAACTACTCAAAATATAAATAAAAAATTATTATTAGATGAACTTGGAGTAGACCTTAATCAAAAAGCCATATCCGGAAACTTAGATCCTGTTACCGGCCGAGATAAAGAAATACGAAGAATATTAGAAATATTAACTAGAAGAACAAAAAATAATCCAATATTAATAGGTGATGCAGGAGTAGGCAAAACAGCCATAGTAGAAGAACTAGCCAACATGATAGTAAGAGGAGATGCTCCAATATCATTAAAAGACAAAAGAATAATCAGCTTAGATATGGGTAGCTGTGTAGCTGGTACTAAATATCGTGGTGAATTTGAAGAAAGAATTAATAAAATTCTTAAAGAAATAGAAGAAGATAGCAACATAATATTATTTATTGACGAAATTCATACCCTCGTAGGCGCCGGAGGTGCTGAAGGTGCTATAGATGCTTCAAATATTTTTAAACCTGCCTTAGCACGTGGAACCTTAAGATGTATTGGCGCTACCACCACCGATGAATATAAAAAACATATTTTAGAAGACAGTGCTTTAGAAAGAAGATTCCAAAAAGTCTATATAGATGAACCTGATAAAAAAACAACCATCGCTATCTTGAATAACCTAAAAACCATATATGAAGGTTATCATAATGTCATCATAGATGATAACATAATAAATTTAATCGTAAATCTTTCAGCCAAATATATTTATAATAGACATGAACCCGATAGATCAATCGATGTCTTAGATGAGGTATGTGCTAAAGCTAGCTTAAAAGAAAATAAGAACTATCTTAAATATAAAAAATATAATAAAGAATTAAAAGAAATTATAAAAAATAAAAAAACAGCTATTAAAAAAAATGATTTTAAAAATGCATCTCTTTATAAAAATAAAGAACATATAGTAATGAATGAGATAAATAAATTAGAGCTTTCACTATATAAAAAACATAACAAAAAAGTAACAACAACCCTAGTAGCTAAAGTAATTAGTGAAAAAACTAACGTCCCAGTTTATGAGCTTTTAAATGAAAAAAAATCAATTATCAAACAAACTGAAAAAATTTTAAATAGTAAAATTATTGGCCAAGAAGAAGCCATCAAAGTTGTTTCAGACTTAGCAAAAAAAATAAAACTAGGATTAAACGACAAAAATTATTCATGCCTCTTCTGTGGTCCATCAGGTGTTGGAAAAACATTACTGGCTAAAATATTTGCTGAAAATTTAGTAACAAGAAAAAATGTTATCAAACTAGATATGAGTGAATACAAAGAACCTCATTCAATTAGCAAAATAGTTGGAGCTCCCCCTGGATATGTCGGATATAATGACAATAATAATATACTAGATGAAATAAAAAACAAACCATATTCGGTTTTAATATTAGATGAAATAGAGAAAGCTCATCCAGATATCATAAATCTATTCTTCCAAGTATTAGATGATGGAAAAATCAAAGATAGTAAATCAAATATAGTAAGATTTGATAATGTCGTAATTATCATGACATCAAACGTTGGATTTCATAGTATCAATGTTGGGTTTAATAAAGAAAAAAATATTAATACAAAATTGGATAGTAAGTTTTCCATTCCATTTATGAATAGAGTAGATAAAGTGATAACCTTTAGAGAATTAACAAAAAATGATATTCACAAAATAGCGCAATTAAAACTAAAAGAAATCAAAGAAAAATATATAAATAAAATTGAAATAAAATTTTCTAGCAACATCTGTGATGATATAGTAGAATTAAGTAAATATAAAGAATATGGAGCTAGAAAAATAAGTAAGATCATCAAAGATAAAATAGAAACTCAAATAGTAGAAGCATTAATAAATGAGGAAAATACTATATATGTTAGAAATATTGGTCAAAGAGTATAAGTCTTTGATCTTTTCTTATTTCCATATTTTCTTTAGTTAAATTTCTATCCTTGAATAATATTACATATCAATTTATTTGATCACTTTTCGTTCATATCTATTTTTATCATTATTTCATAAAAAAATCGAACTAAAAAGTTCGGCTAAATATCGCTATGGAGTCATAAAGTTCCACGTCAGACAACCATATTTATCTACATACTAATAAATAACTCCATTTTCTTTTTCATATTTTTCAAATGTCTTAATGCATTCATCTCTATCTAAATGAGTTAAATGTATTAAATTTTGATTATTACCTTTTAAATAATCGTAAATAGCATCATCCCTAAAGCCAATTTTTCCTGCATCTTCTCTTGTACAACCATAATAGACATCTTTAATATTAGCCCATATTATTGCAGATAAGCACATTGGACAAGGTTCACAAGATGTGTATAAAATGCAATCAGATAAATCATATGTATTTAATCTTTCACATGCATTTCTAATTGCTACAATTTCTGCATGAGCAGTTGGGTCGTTGTTCTTTAACACTTTATTGTTTCCATTTGAAATTATATTTCCATTTCTATCTGTAATAACTGCTCCAAATGGACCGCCTTCTTTTTTTAAAATTCCATTATCCGCATTTTCTTTAGCAATTTTCATATATTTATTCATTCTTTAGTATCATTCCTTTTTCTTTCGGTTTTAACTTATTTTCATAATTCTATTGTTCAAAAGAATTAAATAAGTTCTCTTTCTAAAAATATTATATAGTAATTAGTATATTTTTTCAATGTCTTTTAATAAAAACTCATTGATAGGTGTGAAATTAATAGTAAATTTATGTTGAAGAAAAGAAAAATTTTGAATAAATCAGAAGAAGATTAACTATTAATTATAGTAAAATTAAATAAATTACTAAAGCCT
>CAVHAY010000102.1:0-3958 GCA_963634115.1 Clostridia bacterium
AAGAAATCAATTTATCTCCTTTAATATTAACATCAGAGCAAGCAGGTTGCTTAAGAGATCTTACAATAATATCCGTATCATTAGATAAATCAGCATTTTCCCTCACTCTAACATTAAATTGTTCATTATAATCAATTCGTTTATTAATAACAGCTGTTTTACTGTCATTATCATAAGAATACCAAATATTAATATCAAAAGTTCCATCAACTAATGTTTTATCTCCAGTTCTGTATCCTTTAAATTTATGATTAATGACCCAACAGCCTAAAATCGTTGTGGGTTTGAATTCAGTCTCCACCGTATAGGAATTTTTAAATCTTTTTTTACCTTTTCCTACCACAGCTTTCGTTACAATTTCCTTAAACGCTGCCACATTTATCCCTCCTCACTTTAAGATATGCAAAAAATAAAAAAAAAGCACAAAATTCAAAATAAAAAAAGAAATTTGTAAACAAAAATTGTATATTACTAGTGAGGAGGGATAAATATATGAGAAAGTATCCATTTACGAAACAACAAACTATTAAAGATTGTGCGGCAGCTTGTGTCTCTATGATTATAAAGTATTATCATGGATATGTTTCAGACATTAAATTAAGAAGTATGCTTAAAATAAATCAAAATGGCACTACTGCATATCATATTACTGAAACCCTTAAAAACTTAGGTTTTAAAGTAGAATGTAATAAAGAAAAATTAAAACCTACAAAAGTTCCATTTATTGCTCATACTATAATTAATGAAATCTTTTATCATTTTGTTGTCATTTATGAAATAAATTCTAAATATCTTATTATGGCTGATCCAATGGAAGGTATAAAAAAAATAAAAATAGAAGAATTTAAAAAAATATGGACTGGTATTAAAATTGAAATGTATCCTCTAAAACCAATTCCTAAAGAAACTAGAATTAGAAAAATAAATATTATAAAAGTATTTAAAATAAAAGAGATTATACTAAAAATACTTCCGTTATCACTAATCATAATAATAACATCAGTAATAAATACTTTCTTTTTCGCCGCTACTTTAGAACATATTTACTTAGGCGCAGCCTTTGTAATTTTATTTTTAATCAATATTATCGCCAATTATTACCGAAATGAACATACTGTAAATATAATTAGTAAAATTATTAAAAAAATACGTTATAAAACCTATAAAAATATAATAAAACTACCATATGAATACTATGAAAACTATAAAACAGGAGAGATAATTAGTTATTTAAATGAAGTACCAATATTAGAAAGATTTTATATATCATTTCTAATTACTGTAACCAGCACCATACCATTAATTATTATAAGTGTTTTTGCTTTATATATTATTAATGCTCCTGCTTTAAAATTAATCATAATTATAAATGCTATATATGTATTTGTAACATTTTTTTATAATAAAAAGTTAAAAAAATTAATAGAAAAAAAACAACTTGCTTCTGCTGAATTTTCGGCTTTTACACAAGAAACAATTTCTAACTATAATACTATCAAAGGTATAAATATTGAAAATAAAATTATAAATTTATTCGCAGTTAAGCAACATAATCTTATTATTAAAAATAAAAATTTAAGTAAACTAATAAATAAAGAATACTTAGTTCAAAATATTTTATTAGATATTACTAAAATTATAATTATTATATATGGTATATATTTATATAATCAAAATATTATTTTTTTAAATGCTTTAATTACTACTGTTATGCTGGTAAATCTTATTCAAGACGCTATTGGTTCTACAAGTGAACTTAATTTAAATTTTAAACAAGCTATTCAAACATTTATAAAATTAGAAGAATTAAACTTCCGTGAAAATATAATTCATTCGGTTAAAACTACACAAATAGAATTTAAAAATCTTTATCATACTTTTAATGAAATTTCAAATACTCTTAATGACATAAATCTAAAAATATATTCTAAAGAAAAAATTTTAATTACTGGTAAAAGTGGTAGTGGTAAATCAACTCTTTTTAAAATACTAAAAGGTTATTATCCTTATCAAGGACAAATACTAATAAATGGTAAACTACTTCAAGAAAATAAACCTAAAGTAATATATATAACTTGTAAGAGTGCTGTTTTTTCGGGTACTATAGGTCAAAATATAACTATTAAAAGTAAAGAAAATCAAAAAGTTATTAAAGAAATTTGCTATCTAGAAGATATATTAAAAGATAAAGAATTAAAATATAATACCTTAATCGAAGAAGATGGTAATAATATTTCAGATGGTCAAAAGCAAAGAATATCCCTTGCAAGATCTCTTCATAATTTTGATATTCTTATAATAGATGAAGCACTAAATGCAACTGATATAAATTTAGAAAGAAAAATATTAAAACAATTATTAAAACATTTTAAAAATAAAATAATTATATTTATAACCCATAGATTAGATAATTTAGACTTATTTGATAGATATATTAAAATGGATAGTGGAAAGATAATTTTAGACGAAACATATAATGAGAAATATTAATTACTTATTAATTTATTTTGTTTTTATTTTATAAATAATTTATCTATTCAAGTGATTATTAATTGAATAATTTAAAAAAAAAGAAGTAATTGATAAACAAAAATTGTATGATACTAATAGAAGAGAATAATATCTCTTCTAAATTTTTGCCAAGTGCATGGAAGGAGGGAAAAAATGGCAAAAGAAGAATTACTGAACATAAAAGGTGGTGCTGCGGCAAGTATAATTGCCTCTTGCAAGCCTGTCTTAATCATATCTGCTGCCGTTGCATTTATCTCAGGTATAATTGAAGGTTTTATTAATCCGACAAAGTGTAATGGCTAAAGAAGAGTTACTACAAATAAAAGGTGGAACTAGTTCCATCACCAGTACTGCTTTAAATGCCCTTGCACGTGTAGGAGATCTTATAGTTGAGATAGGTAAAATGATAGGATCTTCTATCAGACGAGTAGCAGAAGGTAAACAATGTTCAGTATAAATTAAGTAAGCTAAACTGCTTACTTTTTTATGTAATCATAATCACAATTTTTGTAAAATTATATTATGTAAAAAGTTGAAAATATATTAAAAAAATGCTATAATCATAGACAGTGCAAGAAGGGAGGGATTTTTATGACCAAAGTAATAGTTAGAAACGGTAATGTTGACGGCGCATTAAGGAATTTAAAAGTCGCTAACAGTAGAGATGGCTCCCTAGCTCGTTATAGAGAGATAAAAGACGGATACTTAAAACCAGGCGTTAGAAGAAGAAATGCAAAAAAAGAAGGAATAAAAAACACTCGTCGTAGGGAAAGAAGTGCTAATAGAAGAGAAAGATATTAGTGCTTCTTTTAGATTATTAAGGAGGGATAATTAATGAAAAATCAAATATTAGAAGATTTAAAATCTGCTATGAAAAATAAGGACAAAGAAACCCTTTCAGTAATTAGAATGGTTAAAGGGGCTATTCAAATGAGTGAACTAGATAAAAAAAGAGAACTCACAGATGATGAAATAATCGCTGTTATATCAAAAGAAATAAAATTAAGAAAAGAAGCTATTAAGGAATTTGAAAAAGGTGCTAGAGAAGATCTAATTCAAAAAAATAATTCTGAAATAAAAGTATTAGAAAAATATCTCCCAAAACAACTTTCTAAAGAAGAATTAATAGATATTATAGATAAAGCATTTATGTTAATAAAACCAGAAAATATTAAAGATATGGGAAAAATCATGCAAGAAATTAAACCACAAGTAGTTGGTAAAGCAGATATGGGAGAAGTGAGTAAACTAATTAAAGAAAAATTAGGATAATATTATAAAAGTATAAACATAGTAGTTAGTAATTACTATATATTAAAAAAATGTATATTTTATAAAAAAACCATATGTTTTTTGTCAATAGTATTTGAAAATGTCTTAAAAAATAATAAACATTAACGGGAAAATATTCTCGTTTTTGTTTGTAATTTTATAACATATTCATTTC
>CAVHAY010000103.1:0-14689 GCA_963634115.1 Clostridia bacterium
TATTAAATTAGTTAAAGAAAAAAACATATATGTATTAATTGTAAATAATTCTAAGACTAAAAATAATAAATTAAAAGATATCATGTATTGGTGGAAAGATACGGTAGCAGATATTCTTGATTTTTTAACAATTTTATTAGTAAATTAATATAAAATATCCTTGACTTTTAAAGAAAAGTATAGTAATCTTTAATCAAGGACACAGAAAAGTCTTTTTTATTTGAAATTTTAGAAAATAAAAGTAGGTGATAGAATGAATAAAATAAAACATTTTTTTGCAGGTGTACAAAAAGAAATGAAAAGAGTAATGTGGCCCAAAAAGAAAGATATGATTAAATATTCAGTAGCGATGCTTGTTTGTATAGTATTTCTAGGAATATTCTTTGTTTGTTCAGATCTTATAATTGCAGGTGTTAAAACAGCTACGGAGGGACTAAAATAATGGAAAAAGAATGGTATGTAGTAAATACTTATTCAGGACATGAAAATAAAGTAAAAGAAAGATTAGAGATGCGTGCTAGTTCAACTGGCATGGAAGACTATATTTTAAGAGTTGTTGTTCCTGAAAAAAAAGAAGTTGATGAAAACGGAAAAGAAAAAGTAAAAAAAATATTTCCAGGGTACATTTTAGTTGAAATGATAATGACTGATGAAGCATGGTTTGTCGTTCGTAATACTCCGGGAGTAACTGGTTTTATTGGATCTTCTGGTAAGGGAGCAAAGCCTTTCCCATTAACTTCATCTGAAGTAGATAATATTTTAGGCACAATGGGAATGAGTAGACTTGATGTAGAAACAGAACTTAAAGTTGGTACTAAAGTAGAAGTTGTTGATGGACCATTTGAAAATATGTTAGGAACGATTAAATCAGTTGATATTGAAAATTCAAAATTGGAAGTAGCGCTAGATTTATTTGGACAAGAGACTATTGTAGAATTAAACTTTTCACAAATTTCTAAAGCATAAGTTTACAAATAAAAAAAAATATGATATTATTAAATGGCTATATTTCTGAATATAGATATAAGTGGGAGCGCCGATGCATTATGACCACTCGCGAAAAAGTAAAATATATAGGAGGTGTTTTTCGTGGCAAATGTAACAAAAAAAATTAAGATTCAAATCCCTGCAGGTAAAGCTACACCAGCTCCACCAGTTGGAACAGTATTAGGGCCAGCAGGAATTAATTTACAAGAATTTTGTACAAAATATAATGACGCAACTAAAGATAAAATGGGAGATATATTACCAGTAGAAATATCTATCTATGAAGATAGAACTTTCGATTTTGTAATTAAGACTCCACCAACTCCATTTTTAATAAAGAGAGCTTGTAAAATAAATAAAGGAGGCGTAAACGGTAAAAATGAAATCGTTGCGACTCTAACAAAAGAACAACTTAAAGAGATCGCAGAAATTAAGTTACCAGATTTAAACTGTGATAATATTGAAGCAGCAATGAAAATCGTTGCTGGAACTGCCATAAATATGGGCGTTAATGTAGAAGAATAAAATAATTAGTACATAGGTTATACCTATGTGGGAGGAAATATCGGCTATCCACTAAACCACATAAGGAGGAAAAAATATGAAAAAAGGTAAGAAGTATGTAGAGGCTGCAAAAAAAATAGATAAGCATCATTTATATACTAAGGAAGAAGCTGTAAAATTAGTAAAAGAAACAAATATTGCTAGTTTTGATGCTTCTGTAGAAGTCGCAATGCGTTTAAATTTAGATACTAAAAAAGCTGATCAACAATTAAGAGGTGCGACTGTACTTCCAAAAGGAACTGGAAAGGCAAAAAAAGTTTTAGTTATTGCTAAAGGTGAAGCAGCAAAATCTGCTAAAGAAGCTGGCGCAGATTATGTTGGAGATACTGACATGCTTGAAAAAATTGAAAAAGAAAATTGGTTTGATTTTGATGTTATGGTAGCAACTCCAGATATGATGCCAGCTTTAGGAAAATTAGGTAGAGTTTTAGGACCAAAAGGTTTAATGCCAAACCCTAAAACAGGAACTGTTACTTTAGATACAGCCAAAGCTGTTGATGAAGTCAAAAAAGGTCGTGTTGAATATAGAACAGATTCTTTTGGAAATGTTCACGCTTTAATTGGTAAAACATCATTTAGTGAAGAAGATTTACTAGAAAACTTAAAGGCGTTTGTAACATTAATTTACAAATCAAAACCTGCAGTTGTAAAAGGTACATATGTTAAAAATATATCTGTATCATCTACAATGGGACCAGGGGTAAAAGTTGATATAAATAGTTTTGACTTTTAAGATAAGTTATGCTATAATTTAATTGTTTGAAAGCCGTAGACAGTAGGGATGAAAATTTAAAAATCCTACCGAGGAACTTAACTTTATTTAAGTATTTTCGCTCTGTCTACTTATTAGACAGAGTTTTTTACGGTATTAATAAAATAAAGGAGGTGCTGATATTGGCAAATCAAAAAATCTTAGATAAAAAACAAGAAGTAATTAATGAGATTAGCGATAACATCAAAAATTCAAGTTCAACAATATTCTTTGATTATCAAGGATTAACTGCAATGGAAACAAATGAACTAAGGAGTTTACTTAAAGAAAATGGTTCAAAATTAAAGATTTATAAAAATACTTTAGTTAAAAGAGCTTTAGATTCTTTAGAAATTAATCTAAATGAAGATTTAGAAGGGCCAAAAGCTATCGCATTTGGTACTGATGCAGTCGCACCAATAAAAACTCTTAGCGATTATTCAAAAAAACATCCTGCACTAGTATTAAAACTTGGACTAGTTGAAGGAGAATTAACTGGTGAAGACAAATTAAAAGAACTATCAACTATCCCATCAAGAGAAGGATTACTTACAATGCTTGCATCTGGACTTATGGGTACAGTTAAAGACTTATCAATTTGCTTAGATTTATATTCTAAAAATTTAGAAGAAAAATAAAAATTAAAAGAAAGGAATGATATAAATGGCAAAATTTACAAAAGATGAATTTATTAGTGGATTAAAAGAAATGACTATTCTTGAAGTTAAAGAATTAGTAGATGCAATGAAGGAGGAATTTGGTGTTGACCCTAGTGCCGTTGCTGTCGCAGCAGCTCCTGCTGCTGAAGAACAAGCAGGTCCTAGCAAGGTTACTCTTGTATTAACAAGTGCTGGTGGAAATAAAATTCCAGTTATCAAATTAATTAGAGATATCACTGGTCTTGGACTTAAAGAAGCGAAAGCTATCGCAGATAACGGAGGAAATGTTAAAGAAGATATTACTCCAGAAGAAGCTAATGAATTAAAAGCACAGTTTGAAGAAGCTGGCGCAACTGTAGAAATTAAATAATGTTATACAAGCCTGTACTTAAAACGAGTACGGGCTTTACCCATAATTTAAGGAGCGTTAAAATGACCCATTATTTTACCAATGATTATATAAAAAGTGATGAAAAAACAGTTTTAGTAAAAATAAAAGATCAAAATTTTAAATTTAAAGTAGACAATGGTGTTTTTTCTAAAAAAGGTTTAGACTTTGGAACTAGAACATTATTAGAAAATCTTCCAGAATTAAAAGGTGATATATTAGATTTTGGGTGTGGATATGGGCCTATTGGAATATATATTGCTAAAACATATAATTGTAATGTTGATATGGTTGATATAAATAATAGAAGTCTTTCTCTAGCGGCTAAAAATTCAAAAATTAACAATGTAAAAACTACTGTATTTGCTAGTAATATCTATGAAAATATTACTAAAAAATATGATTTTATAATAACTAACCCACCAATAAGAGTTGGAAATGAAATACTTTATCAAATACTTTTAGATGCCCAAAAAAATTTAAAAAGTGGGGGAGAATTATGGCTAGTAATAAATAAAAATCAGGGAGCTAAAACAGTCTATAAGATGTTAGAAAATCATTATGAGACTTCATTAATAGCTAAAAATAAAGGTTTCTATATAATAAGAGCTCAAAATATATAAAAAGAAATTTAAAATAACAAAAACATAAAAAAATATTTAGATGTAAATTTAATGAGAAATTTTATAAATTTGCTAAGCAGTCTCTAAAAACAATTGACAATTTGGCAAAAACCGTCTATAATTATAAATTGGCGACATGTACTTTTAGAAACATGTAAAAGACCGAAAAAACTAGTTTAATGAGGTGAAAGATTGGCTTACAAAATTCAAAAAATATCTAAAAACCGCGAGAGAAGAACATATGCAAAAACAAAAAATGCAATCGAATTATCTAACTTGTTAGAAATTCAAAAATCATCATATAACTGGTTCCTAGAAAAAGGAATTCAGGAAGTTTTTGATGATATTTTTCCAGTGGAAAGTTTCACTGGTAATTTGTCGTTAGAATTTGGGGAATATTCTTTCGATGAACCAAGATATTCAATAAAAAAATGTAAAGAAAGAGATGCAACGTATGCTGCACCTTTAAAGGTGGAAGCAAGACTTTTTAATGTTGAAACAGGCGAGGTAAAAGAACAAGAAATTTACCTAGGTGATATGCCAATAATGACCGAAAGTGGTTCATTCATCGTAAATGGAGCAGAAAGAGTTATTGTATCACAACTTGTTAGAAGTCCATCAGTATATTTTGGTAAAGAAGTAGATAAGAAAAATGGTAAAGTAACTATTGGTGCTCAAGTAATTCCCACAAGAGGAACATGGCTTGAATATGAAACTGATGCTAGAGATATAATCTATGTTAGAATTGATAGAACAAGAAAAGTACCTATTACTACTTTACTTCGTGCTATAGGATTATCATCAGATTCTGATATTATAGATTTATTTGGTGAAAGTGATTATTTATTAAAAACAATAGAAAAAGATGCTAATAAAAATACTGATGAGGCTTTAATTGATATACATTCAAAATTAAGACCGGGTGAGCCTTCAACACTTGAAAGTGCTAAAAATCAGTTAATCACTAGATTTTTTGATGCATTCCGTTATGACCTAGCTAAAGTAGGACGTTATAAATTTAATAAAAAATTAAATGTTACTGATAGACTTTTAGGTTGCACATTAGCCGAAAATATTAAAGTTAATGGTAAGACAATTGCTAAAAAAGGTGATGAAGTAACTAAAGATTTACTTGATACTTTAAAACCTATATTCGCAAATGGTTATGGTCGTAAAGAGGTATTAATTAATCATGACTTAGATTCATATGATACTGTTCAAGTAGTTAAAGTATATTCTAAAAAAGATAAAGATAAAGTTATCAATATTATTGGTAATGATAGCGAAACAGATATTAAAAGACTTACTATTTCAGATATCTATGCATCAGTGTCTTATTATTTAAATCTATTAGAAGGTATAGGATCATTTGATGAAATAGATCATCTATCAAATAGACGTGTAAGACAAGTTGGAGAATTATTACAAAATCAATTCAGAATTGGTATTAGTAGAATAGAAAGAATGATAAGGGATAGAATGAGTACTCAAGATATTAATGAAGTTACTCCAAAGTCACTTATTAATATAAGACCTTTAACAGCGTCAATTAAAGAATTTTTTGGTTCATCACAATTATCACAATTTATGGATCAAATCAATCCAATTGCTGAATTAACAAATAAAAGAAGACTTTCTTCATTAGGACCAGGCGGACTATCAAGAGATAGAGCGGGCATGGAAGTTCGTGATGTTAATCCATCACACTATGGTAGATTGTGTCCTGTAGAATCACCAGAAGGACCTAATATTGGACTTATTACTTCATTAGCGTCTTATGCTAAAGTTGATGAATATGGTTTTATCATGACACCATATAGAAAAGTTGAAAATAGTCATATAACAGATGAAATAAGATACATGACTGCTGATGAAGAAGAAGAATACTATATAGCGCCTGCTACAATAAAAATAAATGATAAAGGTGAAATTGTAAATGAACGTGAAACTGTTAGATATCATACTGATACAATGATGGTTACTAAAGATAAAATTGATTACATGGATGTATCTCCACAACAAGTTATTTCCATAACAACAAGTGGAATTCCATTCCTAGAACATGATGATGGAAAACGTGCTTTAATGGGAGCTAATATGCAAAGACAAGCAATACCTCTTTTAAAAGCCGAAGCACCATTAGTTGGAACAGGTGTTGAAGCTATTGCGGCGAAAGATTCAGGTGCTGTTGTTCTTGCTAAAGCAGATGGAGTTGTAACTTATGTAGATGCCAAAAAAATAATTGTAAAAAATGCTAAAGGTACTGATACATACTATTTAGATGGTTTTACTGGTAGTAATATGAATACTTGTTATCATCAAGTACCAATTGTAAATAAAGGTGATAAAATTACCAAAGATATGGTTATTGCGGATGGTCCAAGTACTGATGAAGGTGAAATGGCTCTTGGTAAAAATGTTTTAGTGGCATTTGTTAATTTTGATGGATATAATTATGAAGATGCTGTTGTATTAAATGAAAGATTAGTTAAGGATGATGTCTACACATCTATTCATATCAAAGATTATGAAATAGAGTGTCGTGATACCAAACTTGGTACTGAAGAATTTACACGTGATATACCAAATGTAGGTGAAGAGGCAAGAAAAAATCTTGATGAAAACGGAATTGTTAGAATAGGTACTGAAGTAAAAGATGATGATATTTTAGTTGGTAAAGTTACTCCAAAAGGAATGGCTGAACTTACATCTGAAGAAAAGTTACTTCATGCAATTTTTGGTGAAAAAACAAGAGAAGTAAGAGATACTTCACTTAGAGTTCAACATGGTGCTGGTGGTATTGTTCATGATATAAAAATTCTTTCAAAAGAAAATGGTGATGAACTACCCGCTGGTGTTAGTAAGAAAATTAGAGTTTATATAGCACAAAAACGTAAAATATCAGTCGGAGATAAAATGGCTGGACGTCATGGTAATAAAGGTGTTATTTCATTAGTATTACCAGAGGAAGATATGCCATATATGGAAGATGGAAGAACTGTAGATGTTCTATTAAATCCACTTGGTGTACCTTCACGTATGAATATTGGACAAATACTAGAATTGCATCTTGGAATGGCTGCCAAAAGTTTAAATATTCATGTCGCAACACCTGTATTTGATGGTGCTACTAGACAAGAGATAATAGATGCTTTAGATGAAGCGGGATTACCAAAAGATGGTAAAATGACATTATATGATGGAAGAACAGGAATGCCATTTGATCATCGTATTGCTGTAGGTGTCATGTATATGATCAAACTAGATCACATGGTTGATGATAAGTTGCATGCTCGTTCAACAGGACCTTACTCTTTAGTTACTCAGCAACCACTTGGAGGTAAAGCTCAGTTTGGTGGACAGAGATTCGGAGAGATGGAAGTTTGGGCTTTATATGCCTATGGAGCGGCACATATATTACAAGAAATGATGACTATCAAATCAGATGATGTAACAGGACGTGTTAAAGTATATGAGTCCTTGGTTAAAGGTGAAGAATTACCAGAATCAGGAGTACCAGAAAGTTTCAGAGTAGTTATTAAAGAATTCCAAGCCCTTGGTCTTGATATTACTGTCCTAAATAATGAAGGTAAATTTGTTGAATTAAAAGAACTAGAAGAAGCTGAAAAAGAAACTTATGTGGTAACATCTGATTTAGAAAAAGAAATTATGGAATCAAAAGAAAATAATCAAAAACAAACTGCTGAATTTTTAGGTGAACTAGATGAAAATAATAAAAATGAACAAGCAAAAGATGATGAAACAGATGTAAATGAAGATACTGAAACAGAAGAGTTAGAAAAAAATTCAGAATATAATCTGGAAGGGGATGAAAATTAATGGATGCAAATAGTTTTGAAGGCATTAGAATTGCCATTGCCTCACCAGAAAAAATTCGTTCATGGTCATATGGTGAAGTAAAAAAAGCAGAGACTATGAATTATCGTACATTAAAACCTGAAAGAGATGGATTATTTTGTGAAAAAATATTTGGTCCAACAAAAGACTTTGAATGTGCTTGCGGAAAATATAAAAGATTAAGATATAAAAACATTATTTGTGATAGATGTGGAGTAGAGGTTACAAAATCTAAAGTACGTCGTGAACGTATGGGACACATAGAACTTGCTACTCCTGTGTCTCACATTTGGTTCTTTAAGGGTGTACCATCAAGAATGGGATTAGTTCTTGATATGTCACCAAGAGAACTAGAAGAAGTATTATACTTCGTATCATATGTTGTTTTAGATAAAGGTGATACACCTTTAGAAAATAAACAAACAATTTCTGATAAAGAATATCGTACTTATGTAGAAAAATATGGTAATTCTTTTAGAGCGGGTATGGGTGCTGAAGCAATAAAAGAATTATTAGAAAAAGTTGATCTTGAAAAAGAAGTCGCCGATATTAAAGAAAAAATAGCAGAAATTAAAGATACCACTAGTCAGAAGAGAATAAGATTAGTCAAAAGATTAGATGTTTTAGATGCCTTTTTAGAATCAGGAAATAGACCTGAATGGATGATTTTAGATGCCCTTCCTGTAATACCACCAGAATTAAGACCAATGATCCAATTAGACGGTGGAAGATTTGCAACTTCAGATTTAAATGATTTATATAGAAGAGTAATTAACCGTAATAATCGTTTGAAAAAACTAATTGAGTTAAATGCTCCATCAATAATTATTCAAAATGAAAAAAGGATGTTGCAAGAGGCTGTAGATGCTTTATTTGATAATGGTAGAAGAGGAAAAAATATTACTGGACCTGGTAATAGACCATTAAAATCATTATCAAGCATGTTAAAAGGTAAACAAGGAAGATTTCGTCAAAATTTATTAGGTAAGCGTGTTGATTATTCTGCTCGTTCAGTTATCGTTGTCGGTCCATCACTTAAAATGTATGAATGTGGTATACCAAAGGAAATGGCTCTTGAATTATTTAAGCCACACGTAATTGAAGGATTATGTTCCAAAGAAATTGCCGCTAATATTAAAGCTGCCAAAAGAATGATTGAAAATCAAGATGAAAGAGTATGGGATATTGTTGAGGAGAAAATTAAAGAACACCCAGTATTACTTAATAGAGCGCCAACTTTACATAGACTTGGTATTCAAGCATTTGAACCAAAACTAATAGAAGGTAAAGCTATAAGACTTCATCCGTTAGTGTGCGCAGCATTTAATGCTGACTTTGATGGAGATCAAATGGCAGTCCATGTACCAATAAGTGCTGAAGCACAAGCAGAAGCTAGAATATTAATGCTTGGTGCTAACAATATTTTATCTCCTAAAAATGGGGCTCCAATTGTTACACCTTCACAAGATATGGTATTAGGTAACTATTATCTAACATTAGAAAAAGCTGGATTAGAAGGTGAAGGTAGAGCATTTAGAAATTCAAATGATGCTATAATGGCTTATCAAAGGGGAGAAATTTCTTTACATACAAGAATTGCTATTCCCGTAAGTTCATTTAGACATAAAATATTCCCAGATAAATATATGGATAAATATTTAATGACTACACCTGGTAAAATAATTTTCAATGATGTTTTTCCAGATACTTTCCAATATATAAATGACGGTAGTGAGGAAAATGTTAAAAATATTACACCTGCCAAATACTTTATAAATAGAGGTGAAAACCTAAAAGAAGCTATCAAAGCAATGCCTCTAACTAAAGCTTTAAATAAAAGTGCCTTAGGAGATTTAATTGCGCAAATCTATAAACGTTATCAAACTACTGAAACTTCAGTAATGCTGGATGCTATAAAAAATTTAGGATTTAAATATTCAACGTTATCTGGAATAAGTTTTTCGATTTCAGATGTTGAAGAATCAAAAATAAAAGCTGAAGTAGTAAAAAATGCTCAAGCTAGAGTAGATGCTATAAATAAGCAATATCGTAGAGGTTTAATTACTGATAAAGAAAGATATGATAGAGTAATTGATACTTGGTTTAAAGCTAAAGATGATGTTTATAATGATTTAGAAAAATGGCTTAAAGATAATTCTGATTCATCAATTAGTATGATGATTGATTCTAAGGCTCGTGGTTCTATTAAAGAATATGGACAGCTCGCAGGTATGCGTGGAATTATGAATAAACCAACTGGAGATTATGTTGAAATACCTATATTGTCTTCATTTTCAGAAGGTGTTACTGTATCTGAATTCTTTACATCAACCCATGGTACTCGTAAAGGAGCCGTAGATACAGCTCTTAAAACTGCGGATGCTGGATATTTAACAAGAAGACTTGTAGATGTTGTTCAAGATGTTATTGTAAAAGAAGATGACTGTGGAACTGATCAAGGTTTAGTTGTATCAGAAATTTTAAATACAGATGGTACGTTAATTGAATCATTAGAGGAAAGAATAACTGGAAGATATACTAATAAAAAGATTATAAATCCAAAAACAAAAGAAGTAATGTATGATAAAGATACATATATAACAGAAACTATAGCAGAAAAAATAGTTAAAGCTGGTATTACTAAGGTACCAATTAGAACTGCTTTAACTTGTAAAACAGATCATGGTGTATGTAAAAAATGTTATGGACGTAACCTTGCTACTGGAGCAGAAGTTGAAATTGGGGAAGCAATTGGTATTATGGCCGCACAATCAATTGGAGAACCAGGTACACAACTTACCATGAAAAATTTCAATACTGGTGGAGTTGCGGGTGGTGAAGATATTACTCAAGGTCTTCCACGTGTTCAAGAAATTTTTGAAGCTCGTAATCCGAAAGGTAAAGCAACCATTTCTGAAATCAATGGTATAGTAACTCAAATAGTAGATGAAGGTGGACACTTTAAAATCTCTGTTAAAAACGATGTTGAAACTAAAGAACATTCAACAAATTATGGAGTTGAAGTAATTGTTTCAGAAGGACAAGAAGTTAAAGCTGGTGAAAAACTTACTAAAGGTGCTATAAGTCCTAAAGAATTACTAGTTGTAACAGATCCTATTACTGTACAACAATATATTCTTTCTGAAATTCAAAAAGTATATCGTTCACAAGGTGTTGAAGTCGCCGATAAGCATGTTGAAATTATTGCTAAAAGAATGATATCAAAGATAAGAATAGTAGATTCTGGTGATTCATTATTCTTACCAGGAACTATGATAGATATTAATAAATTTACTGATGAAAATAAGAAATTAATTTTAGAAGGTAAAAGACCATCTATTGGTAAACCAGTGTTACTAGGTATTACTAAAGCCTCACTTGAGACAGATTCATTCTTATCTGCGGCATCATTCCAAGAAACAACTAGAATTTTAACAGATGCTGCTGTTCATGGAAAAGTTGATCATTTAGCGGGATTAAAAGAAAACGTTATAATGGGTAAACTTATTCCAGCTGGAACTGGTGCTAAACAATATCGTGATGTAAAATATACTTTAGAAAATGAACTTCTAAAAGAAGAACCTTTAGAAGCTTTAGAACAAGAACTAATGGATTAATTCATTAGTTCTTTTATTATAAAATAAGTTGACATACACGCGTTTGTATAGTATGCTTAAGATATTGTTTAGGAGGTAAAAAATGTTTAATTATATAAAAGGCACAGTAACAGATATCAAGAGTAATTATATAGTGTTAGAAAATAATAATATAGGTTATGAAATATATACACCTAATCCTTATTCTTTTGAAGAAAATAAAGACTATAAAATATATTTATATCAATATATTAGAGAAGATGAAAATACGTTATATGGTTTTAAATCAAAAGATGAAAAAGATTTATTTTTAAAACTTATTAGTGTAAAAGGATTAGGATGTAAAATGGCACTTCCAATGTTTACTAGTGGTAACCCAAATGGTATAATAGACGCTATAGAAAGAGAAAATATTATTTATTTAAAAAAATTCCCGAAAATAGGTGATAAAGTTGCAAAACAAATAATATTAGATTTAAAAGGTAAACTAACAAGTACTGGAGAGCCTACTGCTGATAATTTAGTAGAATTAAAAGAAGCTTTAAAAAGTCTTGGATATAAAAGTGCTGATATTAATAGGATTTCTAAACAAATAGATCCTAATCTTGAAGTAGAAGAGCAGATAAAAGAAGCTTTAAAATGTTTACTTAAATAGGAGGTTAATAAATGGATAGAGTAATAACAAATGATAAACTAGAAGAAGATAATTTTGAAGGAACAATTAGGCCAAAATCTATTGATGAATATATTGGTCAGCAAGAAGTTAAAGAGAACATTGATATATTTATTAAAGCTGCTAAAATACGTGAAGAACCATTAGATCACGTATTGCTTTATGGTCCTCCAGGTCTAGGAAAAACAACTCTTGCTTATATTATTGCCAATGAACTTGGTAGTAATATTAAAACTACCAGTGGTCCTGCTATTGAAAAATCTGGAGATTTAGCGGCTGTTTTATCTACATTAGAACCTGGGGATGTTTTGTTTATTGATGAAATACATAGGATGCCTAGATTTGTTGAAGAAATATTATACTCTGCTATGGAAGATTTTACCTTAGATATCATAGTTGGTAGTGATACTTCAAGTCGTAGTATTAAAATAGATTTACCACCTTTTACTTTAGTAGGAGCAACTACAAGAGCGGGAGATATAACAGGACCTTTAAGAGATAGATTTGGTATAACTTCTAAACTTCATTTTTATACTGAACAAGAACTACAAACAATAATTAAAAGAACTGCTAGAGTTCTTGAATGTAGTATAGAAGAAGATGCTGCATTAGAACTTGCTAAAAGAAGTAGAGGTACACCAAGAATTGCTAATAGATTATTAAAAAGAGTAAGGGATTATGCCTTAGTACTTGGTAGTGGTTTTATTGATCTTAAAATAACTAAAATTGCTTTAGGTAAATTAAAAGTAGATGAATATGGCTTAGATGATACTGACTATAATCTACTAAAATCTATAATAGAAAAATTTAATGGTGGACCAGTAGGAATAGATGCTCTTGCATCTTCAATTGGTGAAGAAGTAACTACTATTGAAGATGTATATGAACCATATTTACTCCAAAATGGTTTCTTAAAAAGAACAGCTCGCGGTAGAATAGTAACTGATAAAGCCTATAAACATTTAAAAATGGAGGATGGACAATGAAAGCCGAAGATTTTGACTTTTATTTGCCAGAAAGATTAATTGCTCAAACACCTCTTGATAAGAGAGATTCATCTAAATTATTAGTTTTAGATAAAAAAACAGGTGATATAACTCATAAACATTTTACCGATATTGTTGACTATTTAAATGCAGGAGATACTTTAGTCCTTAATGATACTAAAGTAATACCTGCAAGAATAATAGGTACTAAGGAAGAAACTGGGGCTGTTATTGAATTACTTTTATTAAAAGAAATAAATAATAATGAATGGGAATGTTTAACTAAACCCGCTAAAAGAATAAAGGAAGGTACCGTCATAAGTTTTGGAGATGGTATTTTAAAAGCTGTATGTATTTCATCATTAGATGATGGTATAAAACATTATAAATTAATATATAATGGTATTTTATATGAAATATTAGATAAACTAGGAGAAATGCCACTTCCACCATATATACATGAAAAATTACAAGATAAAGATAGATATCAAACTGTTTATGCTAAAAATATTGGTAGTGCCGCTGCCCCTACCGCAGGACTTCATTTTACAAAAGAACTTTTAGATAAAATAAAAAGTAAAGGCGTAAATATTGCCTATATTACTTTGCATGTTGGTCTTGGAACATTTAGACCTGTCGCAGTTACAAATATTAAAGATCATAAAATGCATAGTGAATACTATAAAATGGATAAAGCAACTGCCAATTTATTAAATGAAACAAAAGCAAATGGTAAAAGTATTATTAGTGTTGGTACTACTAGTACACGAACTTTAGAAACTATAATGAGTCTTTATGGTACTTTTAAAGAATGTAGTGGTAATACGGATATTTTTATTTATCCAGGATATGAATTTAAAGGTATAGATAAATTAATAACTAATTTTCATTTACCAAAATCAACTCTTATCATGTTAGTAAGTGCTCTTGCTGGTAAAGAAAATATTATGAAAGCATATAATGAAGCAGTAGAAAAAGAATATAGATTTTTCTCATTTGGAGATTCTATGTTTATAAAGTAGGTGACATATGATAATAGTAATTGCCGGACCAACCGGAGTAGGAAAAACAGATCTTAGTATTTATCTTGCCCATAAATTAAATGGAGAAATAATAAATGCTGATAGTACACAAATATATAAAGGTTTAAATATTGCTACTAATAAAATAATAGATAAAAAAAGCATCCCTCATCATTTGTTAGATAAGATAGATATTACTAAAGATTATAATGTCTATGATTATCAAAAAGATGCTAGAAAAACTATTGAGGATATAAAATCTAGAGGTAAAATACCTATTTTTGTAGGAGGTACTGGTTTATATATAAAAGCTGCTTTATATGATTATAACTTTCCTAAAAAAGATAAAGAATTATATAAAGAATATAGTAATGATGAACTTTATCAAATGCTTAAAGAAAAAGATCCAAATACTACGATACATTTAAATAATAGAGTAAGAATAATAAATGCTTTAAATTATATTAGTTCTATTCATAAACCTTATAGTGAAAAAGCTAAAAATGATGTTCTATTATATGATGTCATATTTATTGGTCTTACTACTGATAGAAGTTATTTATACGAAAGAATTAATGAGAG
>CAVHAY010000104.1:0-4574 GCA_963634115.1 Clostridia bacterium
ATTAAAAGATGCTTGTTATTACTATAATGCTGAGCGAGGTGGCAAAAGTATAATAGTTTCAAATGATGGTTCATACTTGTTATCTAATTCTTCTGCTATCGATAAACAAGAATTATTAAAAGAATTTGAATCAGGAAGAAGAAACGGAAATATTAATTAAAAATAAATATATTTCAAAAGTGTTATAAAGAGGCTAAGTAGAAATAAATGGTTTCTATTTAGTCTTTTTTTACTACCCATTTACTAAGTTTTACACACAATATATAACTTAACAAATACATCACTTGCTTTTTCTTCATATTTTTGATATGTTAAAAACATAAAAAGGGAAAATTTACAAAATTAAATAATCATAGGGAGGAAAAGAAATGGGAAAAATAGAATTTGGTTATGATAATGGCATGACACCTACAGGTGCATGGGAAGGTTTAGGTTTAAAACCAGGTTCAAATTTATACGATGCATCTTACTATGGAGCTGTAAGAGTAGGGGAAGAACAATTTATTGTAACAAAAATAACAGAAGATAAATATAATCGTTATCCTGAATTATTAGATAATTTTATGGTAATACCCGCTATCGCAGACATGTATAAAGATGGTTCAGGCAATATATATTTAAATCAAGAACAGTCTTTAAATGCCAAACAAATAGAAGAAACTTTAAATAAACTTAAAGAAGAAGCAAATTTAAACAATATTGACGATATAACAAATTATTTAGAAGGGCTTTCTCCAGCAGATAGAACATTTGATATGCTTATAGGAGAAAAATCTGACCAAGAAAAGTATACTGCGACTGCAGTTTTACCAGAAGTTTTTGAAAATATGCAGACAGCATTTGAAAACTGTAATTTAAGTTTTTCTGAATTATCAAGAAAAATGATGGAATTAAATAATTCTAAAACATATTAATATAGATATTGGACTATGAATTAATCATTATACATAGTAAATATCTTTTTTTATGCATTTATAAAATATTATATCCTTTATAATTTTACTTATGTATCATATTTCGCTCTCTTCTAACATAAAATATACAGAAATACTTTTACAACACCAGAAACTGTGTTATAATATTCATGACTTCATGAAAAAACAAAAGAGTGGGTATCCCCACTCTTTAACATAGTAGGAGGTAAATATGATAGAAAAGCAAATAAGAGAATTACTTGAAAAACCCATAGTAGAAGAAGGTTATATCCTAGATGATGTATCATATAAAAAAGAAAATGGAGCAAAAACCTTAACCATTGTTATAGATAAGGATGGTTATATAAACATAAATGATTGTTTAAAAGTAAATGAAATAATAAACCCAATATTGGATAAAAATGATCCAATTAAAGAGAGTTATGTTTTGGATGTATGTTCAAAAGAGAAAGGAAATGAATAATATGGATGGAGCAGAATTTTTGAAAGCTGCGAATAGCTTATCAAAAGAAAAAGGAATAAATTTAGATACAATATTTGAAGCAATGGAACTTGCCCTTACATCAGCTTATAAAAAAAATTATCATTCTTTATCAAATGTTAGAGTAGATATAAATAGAAATAATGGACAAATAAAAATATTCTCATATAAAACAGTAGTATATTCAGAAGAATGGGAAAAAGAAGAAGGTAAAATCGAAACTGAAATTGTTACCGATGAAGAAGGTAATGAAGAAGAAATTGAAAAGGATTACTATTATGATGATAGAATTCATATTACCTTAGAGGAAGCACGTAAAATAGATCCAGATATCCAAATAGGAGAAAGAATTGAAAAAGAAGTTACACCAAAAGATTTTGGACGTGTCGCTGCCGCTACCGCTAAACAAGTAGTAGTTCAAAAAATAAGAGAAGCCGAAAGACAATTGATAAAAGATGAATATGAAGATAAACAAGATGAAATGGTTGTTGGTACTGCTGAACTAGAAGATGAAAGAAATTATTATGTAAATTTAGGTAGAGCTCAAGGAATACTACCTAAAACAGAAATAATACCAGGTGAAAAAATCAAAATGAGTTCCAGCCTCAAAGTTTATATTACCAAAGTAGATAATAGTTCAAAAGGTTCATTAATACTATTATCCCGTAAACATTATGGTTTTGTCAAAAGATTATTTGAACTAGAAATACCAGAAATAAATGAAGGTATAATACTTGTTTATAGTGTTGCTAGAGACGCTGGTAGTAGGACAAAAATTGCCGTATATTCAGAAAATCCCAACGTAGATCCAGTTGGAGCATGTATTGGAGAACGTGGTAGTAGAATAAATAGAATAATAGAAGAATTAAATGGTGAAAAAATAGACATAGTTCCATATAACAAAGAAGAAGCAAGATTTATCGAAAACGCTTTAAGTCCTGCTAAAAATCTTCACGTTTTCATTACCGATGAAAAACAAAAAGAAGCCTTAGTTGTTGTTGATAAAGATAATCTTTCACTCGCAATTGGTAAAAAAGGACAAAACGTTCGACTAGCATCAAAACTAACACACTATAAACTAGATATCAAAACAGTAGATGAAGCCCAAGAACTTGGAATAAATATAGTAGAGGGATAATATGAAAACTAGAAAAATTCCAATGCGCATGTGTGTAGTAACAAGAGAAAAATATCCCAAAAAAGAACTTATAAGAATAGTCAGAACAGAAGAAGGAATAAAAGTCGACGAAACTGGAAAACTAAATGGACGAGGAGCTTATCTAAAAAAAGACCTAAATGTCTTTGAAAAAGCCCAAAAAAACAAAGTTCTAGATAGAGTGTTAGAACAAAAAGTACCTGATGAAGTATTTGAAGAATTAAAAACAATTTTATAATGGAGGTGCATAATATGATGAGTGTATTAGAATATGCTGAAGACGTAAATAGAACAGTAGATTATATATTAAGTAAATGTAATGAATTAAATATAGATGTCAAAAATGCTGATGATATTCTTGATGAAGAAGCTATTATTATACTTGATAACAATATCGAAACAGATGAAGAAATAGAAGAAGCATATGAAGAAAAAGTAATCAAACCTAAAAGTCAAACAAAAACTAAAAAAATAAAAACATATAAACAAAATACTCAAAAAGATTTTGCTAAAAAGAAAAAAGAAATGTATAAAAACAAAGAGAAGTTGCAAAGCAACACCACCATCACATCAAACGAAAACATCGTGCTATATAAAGAAAATATGACCATAGGAATGCTTGCTGATGAACTAAAAGTCCCAGCCGCAGAAATCATAAAAAAACTATTTACATTAGGACTAATGGTTAACATTAACAGTGCTATCTCTTTTGAAAATGCCGAAATATTAGTTGATGAATACAATAAAACCCTAAAAAAAGAAGAAACCATTGATATAACCAACTTTGAAAATTATGAAATAGTAGATGATGAAAAAGATCTCGAAAGTAGGGCTTCCGTAGTAACCATAATGGGACACGTTGACCATGGTAAAACAACCTTACTAGACACAATAAGAAAAACAAATGTCGCAGGTGGTGAAGCTGGTGGTATAACTCAAGCCATATCAGCATACCAAGTAACGTGTGAAGGAAAACCAATTACCTTCATCGATACTCCAGGCCACGCGGCCTTCACAGAAATGCGTGCAAGAGGTGCCAGTATAACTGATATTGTCATAATAATAGTCGCAGCCGATGATGGTGTAATGCCTCAAACCAAAGAAGCCATAGACCATGCCAAAGCCGCAGGAGTACCTATAATAGTAGCCATTAATAAAATAGATAAACCAGATGCAAACCCAGAAAGAGTAATGACTGAACTATCAGAATATGGTCTAATGCCAGAAGAATGGGGTGGTGATACCCTATTTAATAAAATATCTGCCGCCACTGGTGAAGGAATAAAAGAACTTCTAGAAAATATCCTATTAATTGCCGAAATGAAAGAATATAAAGCAAATCCAAATAGATATGCCATAGGATCAGTTGTAGAATCTAGATTAAATAAACATGTAGGACCAATTGTAACAGTATTAATCCAAAATGGCACATTAAGAATAGGTGATCCGGTCGTTGTCGGTACTGCCTATGGTAAAATCAGAATGATGAAAAATGATAAAGGTGAAGAAATTACTGAAGCCAAACCGTCAATGCCTGTCGAAATAACTGGTTTAAACGAAGTACCATCCGCAGGTGATAGATTTATGGCCTTTGAATCAGAAAAAGAAGCTCGTAAAATCGCAGAAGAAAGAAAAATCAAAGAACGTCAAAAAAATAATCACAAAGATGCCGCAGTATCACTAGATGCATTATTCTCAAAAATTGGTGATGGACTTAAAGAAATAAATATTATAGTCAAAGCCGATGTTAATGGTAGTGCTGAAGCCGTTAAAAACTCACTTCAAAAAATTGAAGTTGAGGGAGTTAAAGTAAAAGTTATCAGAAGTAGTGTTGGAGGTATAACCGAAAGTGATATCGTTCTCGCAGAAGCTTCAAATGCCATAATAGTTGGTTTCAACGTAAGACCAAATAAAACTATCAAAGATAAAGCCGAAGAACAAGGTGTAGATATTAGACTTTATAACATAATATATAAAGTAGTAGAAGAAATAGAAGCTGCAA
>CAVHAY010000105.1:0-7168 GCA_963634115.1 Clostridia bacterium
GCTTTATATAGTAATAGTGATGTTTTAACTCTTATGCAGTTATTAATGGGTGTGTTTTTGCTACAAATATTATCATTATTGGTAATATATATAGTAGAAAAAATAACAAAAAAATTAGATGAGAAAGATACATCTAAAATAAAAAAAGAAAATATACATGTAATAACACCTTTTGCTGAAAAGGAAATAAAATTAGAAAAACAAAAGCCACTTGATAAAAATTTAATTTTAGATAAACATATTATACCATCTGATTTAAGGCAAACTATTAAAGAAGAAGAACAAACAAAATTAGAAAAACTAAAACCTTCTATGCCTTTGGATAAAACTTTAATATTAGATAATCATATTTCTTCTGATGATTTAAAAGATAGAGTAGATGCTGAAAGGCAAAAAATAAACAAACCATCTGTTCCTCTAGATAAAACTTTAATTATAGATGAAAAAATTTCATCAGAAGATTTAATGAATAAAATAAAAGAAGATGAACAATTAAAGTTAAATCAAATCAAACAAAAACCACTTGATAAAAATTTAATTATAGATAAAAATATTAATCCTGTACCAGTTTTAAATGATAATAAAAAGCAAGTAAAAGAAAATAAAATTATTAGTTTCGCTGACTTTAAGCCAGAATTTCCAGATGCTAAAACAAATGCTGTTGAAGTAAAAATACCACCACTAGAAGAATTATCTAATAAAAAATCAATAAATAATACACCTAAAGAGTTAGTAGGTGAGATTACGATAGTAAATTTTGAGAAAACAGTTAAATTAATTAAAGAATTAAAAAGGATATATACATTTTAATTAAGGTGATACAATGAAACAAAACTTAATAGGACTAACGCAAGATGAAGTAAAAAAAATGGAGGAAGCAGGCGAAGTAAATTATAAGTCTGAAATAAAGACAAAAAGTATTAGTCAAATAATAATGACTAACTTTTTAACTTTGTTTAACTTTTTAAATCTTTTTTTAGCTATAATTGTATTTATGGTAGGCTCATATAAGAATTTACTTTTTATAGGAGTTGTTATTTGTAATACTTTAATAAGTACTATTCAAGAAATAAGAAGTAAACTTACTATTGATAAATTATCATTATTAGAAGAAAGTACTGTTACTGTGATAAGAGATGGTAATGAAATAAAAATAGATATTCATAAAATAGTGAAAAATGATATTTGTAAATATACATCTGGTAATCAAATATGTACAGATGGCATTGTTCTTGAAGGTAAAGCTTTAGTAAATGAATCATTAATTACTGGTGAATCAGAGCCAGTAGAAAAAAATATTGGGGATGAAATATTATCTGGAACATTTATAATATCTGGTAAAGTATATGCTAAAACTATACATGTAGGTAATGAAAATTATAGTGCTAAAATATCTAGAGAGGCTAAATATTTAAAAAAAGTAAATTCAGAGACATTAAACTTTGTAAATAAAATAATAAAATATATATCTATAACAATTATTCCTATAGGTATCCTTTTGTATATTCATCAAATAAATATTGTAGGTAGTCAAAATCAAAATGAAGCTATATTAAATGTAGTTGCGGCTTTAATAGGAATGATACCAGAAGGTCTTGTTTTACTTATTAGTACTGTGTTAGCAATTAGTGTTATTAGATTATCTAAACATAATGTTTTAGTAAGAGAAATTTATTGTATTGAAACGCTGGCTAGAGTAGATGTAATATGTCTAGATAAGACGGGCACTATTACTAAGGGTGAAATGTATGTGTCAGATATTATACCTCTAAATATGACTTTAAAAAGTGATATAGTAGATGCTCTTGGTATAATGAGTTATCATATGGCCGATGATAATGGAACTATGCGGGCTATCGGGGATAAATATGCTAGATATAATGATTATAATGTAAAAAATATTATACCATTTTCGTCTGTTAATAAATGGTCTGGTATATCATTTGATCATGAAAGTTATGTTCTTGGGGCTCCAGAAATAATACTTGGTGATACTTCTTCTATTAGACAAGAATTAGATAATTATACAGAAAATAATAGAGTAATACTTCTATGTAAAACAAATGAATTATTAGGTAAAATGTTACCAAAAGATTTAAAACCTATGGCTCTAATACTTATAAATGATAAAATTAGAAAAGATGCTAAAGAAACTTTATCTTTCTTTAAAAAGCAAGGAGTAGATCTTAAAATAATATCTGGTGATAATCCTAAAACTGTTGTGGGTATTGCTAAAAAGGTAGGACTTGAAAATATTAAATATGTAGATATGTCTACTACTGACATTGAAATTCCAAATTTAATAGAAGAATATAATGTTTTTGGTAGAGTAAGACCAGAACAAAAAAGGGAAATAGTGAAATGTTTAAAAAAAGAAGGTCATACGGTGGCAATGACTGGTGATGGAGTTAATGATGTACTTGCTCTAAGGGAATCTGATTGTAGTATAGCTATTAATAGTGGTAGTGATGCCGCTAGAAATATATCTGATCTAGTATTATTAGATTCAAATTTTTCATCTATGCCACATGTTGTTGCCGAAGGAAGAAGAAGTATAAATAATCTGCAAAGATCTGCTTCATTATTTCTTTGTAAAACAACATATGCTACTTTACTTGCAATAATATTTATATTTTTAGTTACAACATATCCTTTTGTACCAATACAACTTACTTTAACAAACATGGTAACTATTGGAATACCATCATTTATTTTGGCTCTTGAACCAAATAATGAAAGAATAAAAGGTAATATTATGATGAATGTTATAAAGACAGCTTTACCCACAGCTCTTACAATTGTAACAAATATTGTTATAATATCTTTTTTACCAAATATCATATCTATAACTGAAACTGAAGTGTCAACTCTTGCGGTAATACTAACTGGTTTTACTGGTTTTACTTTGTTATATAGAATTAGTGTTCCCTTTAATAAACTTAGAATGATTTTATTCGTATCACTAATAATATTATTTACTCTGGGTATAGTACTTTTTAAAGATTTATTTTCATTAACAATATTACCATTCCATTTAATTGTTTTAGCGGCTATATTATTAATGCTTGCAGTTATGCTTTTTAGCTTTTTCGCAGCTATTATTGATAAGGTAATAATTAAAAAAATATAAATTCTTTTAAATATAATATTTGTTTCAATTAGTTGTTTAATTTTTATTTAAAAGTACTACAACAACAATTCTATTAACTGGTTATTTTAGTTTAATTGCAAAATTATAAGTAGGATTAGTACCTACTTTTTTCTTTACTTTACATGTATTAGGTGTTATAATAACAAACTAATAAGTCAGGGGGAGTAAGTTATGCAGGAAATTTATTTTGCGGCTGGAAGTTTTTGGGGTGTTCAAAAGTATTTTGATTTGATAGATGGTATAGTGGATACAATGACTTGTTATATAAATGGTAATAAAGAAAATCCTAAATATCAAGATGTTTGTAATGGAAGTGGTCATGCTGAGGCAGTTAAGGTAATTTATAATACTTCTATTTTATCTTTAGATAAATTGCTTGATTATTATTATGATATTGTTAATCCTACTGTTTTTATTCAAGGTAAAGAAAAAAAGAAACAATATAGAGCTGGTATATATTATGAAAATAATAATGATGCGGAGATTATTATAAATTCTTTAGATAATCTTCAAGATATGTATTTGGAGCCTATTGTTATTGAAGTTGAAAAAGTTAAAAATGTTACTATGGCTGAGGAATATCATCAAAAATTTTTACTTAAGTTTCCATTTGGTTATTGTAATATAGATAAAAGTTTTTTAAAAAGGGTTGAAAAAGAAAATTTGAAAATTTCTGAATTAGCATATGATGTTATTAAGGGTAAAACTGATGAACCAGCATTTAAAAATGAATATTATAATAATTTTTTACCAGGTATATATGTAGATATTAAAACTGGTACTCCGCTTTTTTCTTCTAAAAATAAATATGATTCTGGTTCGGGATGGCCTAGTTTTACAAAGCCTATTTTGGATAATTTATTGCTTTATAGAATTGAACTTAATCATTTTATGTTTAGAACTGAAATTAAGGCTAAAGATAGTGGTAATCATTTAGGATATGTTTTTAATGATGGACCTAAGGATCATGGTGGTAAAAGGTATTTAGTTAATAGTGCCGCAATAAGATTTATTCCAAGAGAAAAAATGTGGTTTCTTGGTTATAAAAATTACATAAAATATATATAATATGTTATTATATATATGGTGATTATGATGGAAGATAAATTAAAAAAGATTATAGATATTTTGTTTAGTAAGGGTAAGACTTTAAGTACTATGGAATCTTGTACTGGTGGGGCTTTAATTAATAAGTTTACTGATATTCCGGGTTCTAGTGAAGTTATTAAATTTGGGGCTGTAACTTATAGTAATGATTTTAAAGTTAAAATGGGAGTATCTAAAGAGGTAATTGATAAATATAGTGTTTATAGTATAGAAACTGCGCATAGTATGGCGAAGGCTATAAATATTTTTACACTTAGTGATTATTCTATTGGTATTACAGGTAAATTAAATAAACCTGATCCTTTTAATAAGACTGGACAAGATAATGAGGTTTTTGTTTCTATATATGATGGTAATAAGTATTATGATTTAGATATTTTTGTTCTACACCAAAATAGAGTAGATAATAAAAATGAAGTAATAGACAAAATTTTAGATAAATTACTTGAAATAATCTATTAAAACTATTGCAGTCCTATTTGTAAAATGCTATAATGTATTAGTCAAATGTCTCGTTAGCTCAGTTGGTAGAGCAACAGACTCTTAATCTGTGGGTCTAGGGTTCGAGCCCCTAACGGGACACCATTTGATTATTAAACCTTTTAGAGGTTTTTTTATGCTTATTTTTTAGAATAAAATTATTGGTTTATTTTAATTTTTATTGTGATAATGAGATAAAAATGATATACTATTATTTGTAATGAATAATTATATGAAGGAGGATTTATTATGGAATTAAAAGGAAGTAAAACAGAAAATAATTTACTTACGGCATTCGCAGGAGAAAGTCAGGCCAGAAATAAATATACGTATTTTGCTAGTACGGCTAAAAGTGAAGGTTATCAACAAATTGCTTCTATTTTTGAAGAGACTGCCGCTAATGAGAAAGAGCATGCTAAATTATGGCTTAAATTATTATTTGGTGGAGATATAAAAGATAGTTTAAAAGTAAATACTATTGAAGCATTAAAAATGGCTGCTGAAGGTGAAAATTATGAATGGACTGATATGTATAAAGAATTTGCGAAAACAGCCAAAGAAGAAGGTTTTGATAAAATTGCATTCTTATTTGAAGAAGTTGGTAAGATAGAAAAACATCATGAAGAAAGATATTTAAAATTACTTGAAAGTGTTAAAGAAGAAAGAGTATTTAAATCAGAGGCACCAAAAATGTGGGTATGTCGTAATTGTGGGCATGTACATTATGGTGATAAAGCTCCGATGATTTGTCCTGTATGTGCGCATCCACAAGCATATTTTGAGATTAAAAATGAAAATTATTAAGGTAGTGTTCTACCTTTTTATTCTAATTTAGGTACAAAGGCTATAAATTTATTTGTGTCTATAAGGTAGTTTGATGTTATAATATATATTGAGGAGAATGTTTATGGATACATTAGAAATAATTAATAATAAATATAAGGGTTTGGAACTTCATAAGTCAGATGTTGAGGCTATTATTTTAGATTATGCGGCTTCAGAAATTGATGATGATACTATGAAGAAGTTTTTACAAGCTATATGTGAAAACAATATGACTGAAAAAGAAATTGCTGATTTTGCTGATATATTAGTACATAATGGGGATGCATTAGAGTTTCCTTTTAGAACCATTGATACGTATTCTACTGATGATATTATAGATAATTCTGCTTTAATATTGGTTCCATTACTTTCTTCTATGGGAGTTAAAACATTAAATATTAGTGAAGGTATTGATTCTGGTAATGCATTAAGACTTGGGGCAATAGATGGAATAAGATTAAAACTTTCTACTGATGAGGTTATTAAACAAATGGAAGAAGAGAAAGCGGTTTTTGTTATACGAAATGATAATGTTTGTCCTCTTAATAAGAAAATATTTGATCTGGCGATAAAAAGTGATTTAGTTTCTTTACCTTTAGTAATTATAAATAGCCTTTGTAAAATTTTAATTTCTAATTCTAGTACCATAATACTTGATATAAAAATTAGTTTAGATGGTTTTGTTAAAAATTTAGAAGATGCTAGAAAAGTGGCTGATACAATAATAAAAATTGGTCATTTGAATGGTAAAAGAATTATATGTGTTTTAACTAATCAAAATATACCACTTGGTAGATGTATAGGTAATTGTTTGGAAATATTAGAAGTAATGGAAACTTTAAAGGGAAATGGTACTAATGAGATAAATGAATATATAATTAGTTTTGGTTCTTTAATACTTTCATTAGATAAAGATACTCTAGTAGAAGAATCTATTGAGTATATTGAAAATGCACTTGAAAATAAGTCAGGTTATGATAAATTTAAAAAGATTATAAATTATCAAAATGGTAATTTAGATAGTATTACACTTCCACTTAAAAAGCTTACTTTAAGGTCTTTAAGAAATGGTTATATATATGGTATTAATATGCGTCATTTATGTGATCTTGTAAAAGAACTTAGTGGTTTAAATGAAAAAAATCTTAATAATGGTGTAGGTTTTAAATTACATAAAACGATAGGAGACTATGTAACTACTGATGATGAATTAATTACTGTTTATTATGATAAACAAGATTTATCTTTAAAATCTATTTATGAATGTTTTGTTTATAGTAATGAAAAGATAGAAAAGCCAACTATTATATATGATATAGTAAGGTAGTTTTCTATCTTTTTTATTTTCATAATTTCCCATAATTTTATCAAATTATATACACAATTATTTTGTATTATTAATTCAGAGTTAGGAAATAACTCTGAAGGAGGCGATAGATGTAGCAATAAAAATATAATAGTGTTATACTTTAGATGAGGCGAAGAAATATGTATAAAATTTGTTTAGTTGAAGATGAAATTAACCTTAATAATTTGATTAAATCTTACTTAGAAAAAGAAGGTTATGAAGTAATTCAGTATTTTAATGGGACAGATGCTTTAAAT
>CAVHAY010000105.1:7178-12881 GCA_963634115.1 Clostridia bacterium
GCTTTAAATCATGTAACTGATAAAGTTAATTTATGGATACTCGATATCATGCTAGGAGATGAAATTAGTGGATACGATTTAATAAAAAAAATAAGAGAAAGTGGACCTGTACCTGTTATATTTACTTCGGCAAGAGATCAAGATTTAGATAAAATTATTGGGCTTGAACTTGGAAGTGATGATTATGTTACGAAACCATATTCTCCAAAAGAACTTGTACTGAGGGTTAATAATATTATAAAAAGGACTTATAGTATGAGAACAAAAAAAATTCTTTATAATGATTATTCTGTAGATATTGATAAAAGACTTGTTAATGAGAATGAAAGTGAGATTATGCTTACTACTTTAGAGTTTGATTTGCTTGTATTATTTCTTAATAATAAAAATAAATCTTTAAGCAGAGAGCAAATATTAAATCATGTATGGCAAGATAATTTTTTTGGTAATGATAGAGCGGTTGATGATCTAGTTAGAAGACTTAGAAAAAAGATGCCTAAACTTAGAATTAATACTATTTATGGATATGGTTATAGATTAGTATGAAACTAAAACATAGTATATATAGACAAGTAGTAACTATTGTAATTATTATGTTTTTAGTTATTTATGTCGCAGTGGCGATAGTACTACCTAATACTCTTATTCCGATATATGAAAATAAGTTATATAATGATTTATCATTACCACTTGATGTTGTAAGAAGTGATATCTCTAGTAGTAGTTTAGAAGAAAATATTGCATATATATTTGTCATAGATAATGAAGTAACAAGTTCAAATAATTTATCACATATAATAAAAATGCCCGCTAAACAAATTTTAAAGGAAATAAAAGATTCTTATGGTAAGTTTGATTACCTAGGGAAAACCTACTATTATAATACTAAAAATGACGCTAATGGTGATTATAAAGTAGCCATAACTGATGATGATTATATTGTTCAAATGAAAGGTGATATTTTCAGATCTTTAGTGCCAGCTTTACTTATTACTTTATTTATCATTTTGCTTATTGTAGCCCTTTGGACTAGAATACTGGCTATTAGAATAAAAAAACTTAAAGATAAGGCTTTACATTTGGATGATGACAATTACGATGTTAAGATGCCCTATAGATTTGATGATGAAATAACGGATTTATCTTATGCGATTGATGATATGAAAGTAACTTTACAAAAGCAAGAAGAATATAAAAATCAAATGTATCAAAATATTTCTCACGATTTTAAAACCCCTCTCACAGTTATAAAATCTTATGTAGAAGCGATAGAAGATGGCATGGAAGATGAAAAATCTGGTTTAGCTATTATCAAACAAGAGGTAAAAAAATTAGAAATAAAAGTACACTCCTTACTATATTTAAACAAGTTAACTTATATGAAAAATGTTGATAACTACAAGTATGATACAATTAATATTGTAGATATCATTTCGTCTTCGGTAGTTAAGTTTAAATTAGCGCGTCCAGATATCAAATGGAATGTTGTTATTGCTGATAAGAAGACGATATTTAATGGCTCATCAGATATGTGGGAAGCTATTATCGATAATATTTTAAGTAATTTTATGCGATATGCAGATAAAAATATTAAGATAACAGTAAAAAATCATCAAATAATTTTATATAATGATGGCCCTAATATTGATGAGACAATATTAAATGACATTTTTACGCCTTATAAAAAAGGCGTGAAAGGTCAGTTCGGTCTTGGACTTTCGATAGTTAAGAAAACCGTTTCCCTACTAGGTTATGAAATAACTGTTAGAAATGAAAAGAAAATTGGTATAAATTTTATAATAAAGTAATCTTATATGATTGCTTTATTTTTTGTATAAACTTTTGGTTATGTAATATTATATTATTAGGAGGATATTTTATGGATATAAAAAAATTAGCATTTAATATTAGTATCCCACTTATAATAGGTGTTGTGGTATCTTTGTTTATAAATACTAACGATTATAAAATATTAATTCAGCCACCATTAGCGCCTTCAGGATGGGTTTTTCCTGTAGTATGGACTATTCTTTATATATTAATGGGTATTAGTACTTATGTGGTTTCAAAGAAAGAAAAGGTGTCTTTTATATATTATATAAATTTATTTTTTAATGCTTTATGGTCTATAATATTTTTTACTTTAAAATTAAGAGGTTTGGCAATTATATGGTTAATAATTCTTATTATAATTGTAATATGGATGATTAGAGATTTTTATAAAGTAGATAAAGTCGTAGGAATATTACAAATACCATATTTATTATGGTGTCTATTTGCTTTGTATTTAAATATAGGAATTTATTTACTTAATTAATAATAAAAACATTGGTAAGACCAATGTTTTAACTTTATAATGGCGGAGTGAGAGGGATTTGAACCCTCGCGCCAGTTGCCCGACCTACACCCTTAGCAGGGGCGCCTCTTCAGCCTCTTGAGTATCACTCCAAACTTATGTCTTTAATTCTACATGAAATAAAGATATATGTCAAGCAAAAATATTGCGGTGTACAAAATAAGTTAAAAGTGATATAATACACTAGGTGATTTTAAGTGGAATTATTAGATAAACTAGGGATAAAACCAAATAATATAAAACTTTATGAAACAGCATTTACGCATACTTCATACGCAAATGAAAATAAAGTAGAAAGTTATGAACGATTAGAGTTTTTAGGTGATGCGGTTTTGGAACTAATAATGAGTGATTATCTTTATAATAAAATAGATGAAGATGAAGGTAAACTTACAAAGCTTCGTGCTCATTATGTTTGTGAGACTGCGTTATATGAATTTGCCAAAAAAATTAATTTAAATAAATATTTAAAACTTGGTAAAGGTGAAGAAGAAAGTGGTGGCCGTACAAGTAAGGCTATTGTCTCAGATGTATTTGAGTCATTTCTAGGTGCTATATATTTAGATCAAGGAATAGATACTGCTAGAAAATATATAAAAGAAAATGTAATTCCCTTAATAGAAAAACATGAAATAGATTTTTTTGATGATTATAAATCAGCTTTGCAAGAGTATGTTCAAACAGATAAAAGGAGTTTGGAATACAATTTGATATCTGAAACTGGACCTGCTCATAATAAGGAATTTACTTTTGAAGTTTTAGTTGGGGGTATAGTATATGGTAAAGGGACTGCCCACAGTAAAAAGGCTGCGGAACAAGAAGCAGCTAAAGATGCTTTAAAAAAGGCACAAAAAGGAGGAAAGTAGTATGGGAAGAGCATATGAGGTAAGAAAGGCTAGTATTCAAAAGACAGGAGCTGCTAAAGCTAAATTATATTCAATGTATGCAAGAGAAATATATCAAGCAGCTAAATCAGGTGGTAGTGAATTAGAAAGTAATAGTGCTTTAAAAAGATTAGTAGATAAGGCTAAAAAAGAACAAGTACCAAGTGATATTATAAATAGAGCTATTGATAAAGTTAATAGTGGTGTTGATGAAACATATATAGAAAATAATTATGAATTATTTGGGCCTAGTGGATCTACTTTGATAGTATCTTGTTTAACTGATAATGTAAATAGGTCTGTAAGTAGTATTAAGGCTGTTATGAATAAATGTCATGCGAAAATGGGAGCTCAAGGTTCAGTAAGTTATATGTATGATCATGTATGTATTGTTAGTTTTAAAGGATTAACTGAGGAAGAAACTATGGATGCTTTGATTGAGGGCGATGTTGATATTGAAGATATTGAAGAAGAAAATGGCGAAATAATTGTATATGGTAAGCCAACTGAACTTTTTAATATTAAGGAGGCTATTACTGTAAAACTTGCTAATGCAGAGTTTGATATGGATGAGATTACTTATATTGCTAAAGAGAAAGTTACGCTTACGGGTGAAGACTTGGTAACTTTTGAAAAGTTACTTACTATGCTTGATGATGTTGAAGATGTTCAGCATATATATCATAATGTAAATTTATAGAGCAATTATTTAAATTTGCTTTTTTTTTGGCTTTAATTTGGTAAATTCATTTTAATTTATATAACAATTTGTAAAATTAAAAATATGCTTTAAAAATGCAGTAAAACTTTTAAAAACATTGTATATTACTTATGGGGAAGAAAATATACCAAAATTGTTTGAAGGGAGGAAATATGAAAAAAATATTTTTTATTGTTGTATTGTCATTTAGTTTTTGTTTAAATGCTATGGCTACTAATTATACCCCGTGGAGTGCTTGGAGTGAATATACGGAAGTTGAAATGGTTTCTGATGATTTAACTGATGTAAGAAAGGAGAAACGATATAATTATTATAAGTATGAAAAAATTTTAGGGCCTTATGGTGATGCTTCTTTGGAATATCCTTTTGTAGATATTGATGATGTTAGTTATGTGTGTACTAATTGGAGTAATGAGACTATTCTAGAAAGCTCTGAATATGAGGTGGAAATAAAGGAATTTTATCACTATAAAAAAGTGCCACCAATAAATAAGATTACTGTAAAAATAGAAGGTGAGTATTCTTATGACGCAGCCGCAGTATATATGCATGATGAGGAGGTAAGTTCTACTTTAGATCCTATGAGTACACATGATTTTTTAATTTTTCATTTGGATAAGGCTTATGATGCTGATGAATTAGATATTAAATTATTTAGTGATCAGTCTCATAATACTGAAGATTTAATATATATAAAAATTAATGGTTATGTAGATGATAAACATTATACTTATATGATTATTGGTTTTCATGGTTATGATAATGTAACTGCTAGTGGTTATTATAATCAACCTATAAATATGGATGATTATTATACTGAAGAACCAATGATTTTAAAACAAAATTTTTTAATACAAGATGAGGGTAAGGTATTAAGATATAGAAACTGCCAAAATAAATATAGAACTTATACTTTAGAAAAGAAATATTATGATTCCTACACAGCTACTGCGATAGATGATTATATATTTATGGATGCTGATGACTATAAAGATTTTTATTCATATAGGCAACGAAAATATATAGATACTTCTTTGGAAAGTATAACACCTTTAGAAACAAATGAATCTAGTAATAGTGTAGATAATAAAAATACTAAATTAAATGATTATCAAAGGTCAGAAGAAGAAGCTACTTTAGAGGTTTTAGGTGAGACTATTATACCAAAAGATAATGTAACACCTCATAAAGTTACTAGTAATAATCTTACTATAAATACTAATAAAGGTAATGATTTATATAAAACTATTTCGCTAATATTATTGCTTATAATCATAATAATTCTAACTTTGTCGAAACTATATAAAAGGTATAAAAAAGATGTTAAAGTATAATGGGTGATGAAAAGTGTTAGATATTGATTTAGCTATTAAAAAAGGATATTTGTTTATTAATTTAAGTGGTAATCTTAATAAAGATAGTTCTAGTAAATTAACGAAGATGCTTAAGATACTTAAAAATGTTGGTATTAAAAATATTGTTGTTAATATAAATAATGTATCAAATATTGATAATTATGGGAAAAATATTATTTTAAGTATTTGTACAATTTGTAAAGAAAGTAGTGGCAATTTTTATATATATGCGCGCAATAAAATTGCTTTTGAAAGTCTTAATAAAGTTATTGTTCCAACAAAAAACCTTTTAGCCTAAAAATAGGAGGAGATATGGAACTAGATGATATAATTAGAGAAAATGCTGGACTTATATATAAACTAGCGCAGTATTTTGATGGTTATAGG
>CAVHAY010000106.1:0-2301 GCA_963634115.1 Clostridia bacterium
ATCTAAATATATATATAAATAATAAGGCTTATTATCTTAAAATAAGCATTTAAAAACCTCTCAAGTGATAATATGTTATTTACACTGAGAGGCATCTATATTTAAACGCTAATGCATTAGCGGATATCTGTAATAGATGGTTCTTTTTTACTTGATTTTTACTGAACCATCTATTTGGGTAATTAGAAGTTTACTAACTTCTAACCTTGCGAGTAGTTCTTTATGGGGGTGACCATATAAATTATTGTGCCTGCGGATATTAATAATATCTTTGGCTCTATCTGGTTTACAAACATTGAAGATGTGAAACATTTAGACCCATGATGTTCTATTTTTAATATATCCATTTTGGGTAAATTATATTCATTTAAAATATATTTTTTCTACATCTTCCATTAATAATATATTCTTGTTTTTTATTTTTGTATAAATAATAAGACTATCTTCCTTTTTAATCTTATTATTTACTTTTTTGATGAACTAAAGTACTTAATTTGGTATCCATTTTTATTTAATTTAATTTTTATACTTCCGTCTCTATCAGTTCTATAAATCTTACTAGTACATAATATATCTAATACACTATCTTTAGGATGACCATATATATTATTTTTACCAACTGATATAAAAGAATACTTGGGATTAATCTTCTTAATAAAATTTTCACTACTACTTGTATTAGAACCATGATGGCCAACTTTTAAAAAGTCAATATTAGATATATTATATTTTTTTAAAATATCTTTTTCTCTATCTATTCCAGCATCTCCCATAAATAAAAATTTATAGTTATTATAATTAAAATAAATAACATTACTATTATCATTCTCATTATCATATTCTTTAGTATTTAAAAATTTTAACTTGTAGTTAGCAATTTTCAGTTCCTTAAGACATGAATAATATTTAATATTTTTTTCTTTTAAAATTTTAATTAATTTAATCTCTAAATCATTAAGATTTCCGCAATTAAAAATAACATTTTCTATTTTAAAATTATTGACTAAATTAATAGCTTCTCCCATATGATCAGAGTCTCCATGGGTTATTATAAGATAATTTATTTCCTTTATACTTTCACTTTTTAAATAGTTAATGGTATTGTTTGCGATAATACTTTTAGATTTTTTATTAGCAAAATTTACAATACCACCAGTATCAATTAGAATATTTCCCTTATTATGCGGAAGTGAAAGTAAAATACTATCACCTTGTCCTACATCAATCATAGTTATAAATGGATATGGGTTTAAATAACTAATATTAACATGTATAAAAATCATTAAAGAAAGAATTATTAAACCGCGTATTTGTTTTTTTGTAAAACAGTATAAAGCATACGCAATTACAAAATAATATATAACTGCGATAAATAAGTTTATATGTTTTAATATAACATTAAAATTATCAATAGAAGCAATATTTAAAGATATTTGTTCAAAAAATTCAATAATAATATTAAGTGGCCCATCTAATGGCTTAATAATAAGTACTATTACAGAAAAAGGAAAAATAATAATAGAAACTAATGGTACAAATATTACATTAATTAAAGGAGAAAGTAAGTTTATTTGATGAAAATTCATGATCATTATAGGTAAACCTGCTAGAAAGGCAATAAATGATATTATAAATGTTTTAGTTATATAATTTTTAGTAGTTTTTATTAATTTTTGAAACAAAAAAAGATAAAAAGATACTATATAAGAAAACTGAAAACCAATATTATATATTATATAAGGATTATTTATTATTGTAATATCACAAATAATTATAAGTAAGTATATTGTTTTTGTTTTTAAATCAAATACTTTATTTATAGTTAAGGCTATAAATAAAAGAGTAGCCCTAACAACTGGTGGTGAGAGACCTGTTAAGATAGCATACAATACTAAACAAATAATAACTAAAAAATAGTTTATTATTTTTCTATTGGATATTTTATTTAAAATGAAAAGAATTATTAATGAAAGTAAATTTATATGCATTCCTGATATAGAAAGTAAATGACTTATACCATTATATTGATAACTATTCATAACATCTTCATCAATATATGTTTTATCTCCTAATATAAAAGTTTCTATATAGTTTTTAGTTTTATAATTTTTGATATGATCTCTTATAGTATTTTGCACACTATATAAAGTACTTATTTTTGATGATATAACTATAATTTTATCTGCCGTCATGATATAGTTTATATTTTGACTATAAAGATATTTACGATAATTAAAAGTATTAAAAACCGTATTATTATTTGGTTTTTTTAATTTTCCCGTTACTTTAACTAGACTACCT
>CAVHAY010000106.1:2311-2991 GCA_963634115.1 Clostridia bacterium
TTATAATCATTTATAAGTATATCTTCTTTAGCTCCTAAAGTAATTACTGTTTTATCTTCTTTTATATGACATTTTTTAACAATACCCTTTATAGTATATGTACCCTCTTTATAAAAGGAATGCGGCATTTTATTTATGTTTATGATAAGACAAATAAAAGCCAAAGCAGTAAGAAATATACTAAACAGTAATATAGTCTTTGATTTTGTTATATAGAGCATTTCCAATACCTTGAACATTTTTAATATCTTCTATAGTACTAAACTTACCATTTTTCTCACGATATTCAATAATTGTAGCCGCTCTAGTCTGTCCTATACCATTTAATGTTTCAAGTTCTTCACTATTAGCGGTATTTATATTAACTTTGTCTGTCTTATTTTTAGTACTACTATCTTCTTTGGTAGTATTTGATGACGAAGTAGTTTTAGATTCTTTTTTAGTAGTACTAGCAATAACATCTTCTTCTTTTATACAAGCATCATTTACATCTGGACAGTCATAGGTTTCACTAACAGTAATATTTTGTTTAATATTAGCTTTAATTGTTTCTACTTGCTTATTAGAATAAATAATTACAATATTTTCATCTTCTAATTTTTTACTTAAATTTATAAGCTCAGTATTAGCGTTTTCAGTAAGACCACCAGCTTTTGTAATAAGATCCATAACTCTTGAAC
>CAVHAY010000107.1:0-965 GCA_963634115.1 Clostridia bacterium
GTTATAATGTTTATAGAGTATGGGCACGATTTGACATTTATGAGTTTTTATGTTAGTATACACTCCTATATAGGGGGGTATTTGGCTCATAGCTTATTTGTTATAACCTCAATGAATAATATGCCTTTATAATATAAAAAAGGAGATGTTATATATGGAAAACATTATGAATAATAGTATATTTAGGAAACTAAAATTAGAAAGACGTAGAAAATTTGCGAATGCCAAATTTAAAGTAACTGAGGCTTTTATGTATGTTTATGGTGGTGGTGCGGTTAGAAAAGCACAAACTGCATTTTTAAACATGGCTAGAGTTAAAAACTTTAGAGAAAATTTACCTGAAAGATCTAGAAAAATTTTTGATGGCATTTTTGGAACTGAAAAAAATGTTGATAATAGTGATTCAAAACAAAGAATGGGCGCAGCTGGAGCACTTGCTAATATGGGAATTTATCTAACTACTTATGCAGGTGTTAGAAGTTTTGGTGGTGCTATGGCAACAGATTTTGATGCTCTTACTGGCGCTGTTAATATGGGTATGCAAGATGCTGCCGCAGGTGTAGGTTCTATTTTTGCTCCAGAAAAAGCATATGCTGATGAAATTCCTAGTGTTGGGGCAGAAGTTACTAATGAAAGTTTATCTACTGAAACGACATCATTTACAGCTGAAAACACTAGTTCATATGGTATCACTGGAAATGAAACAGTTAATTCTGATGATTATTCTACTGTTGCTGAAGTAGGTGCTGCTACAAACGATAACGTTATGTCTACTGATGAAGATATAAATATTGTTGCTATGTCAGAAGATAACAATGTATTAGTAGATGTAAATGGGGATGGTAATGAAGATGCAGTTGTTAAAAGTGATGAACCAGTTATTAAAGAAGAACTTACTGATGGCGAAAAAAAACAATTAGAAAATGAAATGACTAATGATAATACACAAACTACAAGTGCTGTAG
>CAVHAY010000107.1:975-3104 GCA_963634115.1 Clostridia bacterium
GTGCTGTAGATACGCCTAATTATGAAAATGCTGATATTGCTTATACTCAAGAAAAAAGTAAAGATGATTTAACAAAAATTTATGAAAATTTAAATGATGAATCTAAAAACAATTTTGGTATTGAAAGTAATACTAGTATAAATGCTACAGCAGATAATAATTATGTTATTCCTAGTGAGTTTGATAAACAAGATAAACAAATAATTATTATTGATACTGATAAAGGTAAAGTTGCGATTGCAATGAATGAATATTTTGATGGTCAAAAAACACCTACAACAGTAAATGATAATATGCTTGCTGTTATAATTAATAATTTGAATGAACAAAATCCAGGTATGTTTGATGGTAAAGATATTACTATTGTTAGAACAGATTTATGTGGTGATGTTTGTAAGGTAGATCTTGATGGTGATGGTGTTTATGATATATTTATTAGTGAAAAAGATGGCAATACTGTAGTTGAAGGAGACTGTATTAAGGGTGTTGATAATGTAATTGCTAATAATATAGCAAAGGAGAATGTTCCAGATACTCCTGATAAGGACGGTAAAATTCCTGAAACTACACCACCTGAGACAGCACCAACAGAGCCTATTACAACTCCTACAGAACCTGAGACAACACCAACAGAACCTGTTACGACGCCTACAGAATCAGTAATAACACCAACAGAACCTGTTTCAAATTTTCCGCAAACTGGAGATAACACTTTAAATGCTGTTGTTGCAGCCGCTGCTACAGCCGTTGCGGCAGGTACTGCTGCAAAGATTGCTCATGATAAAATGAAAGCAGCTACTGACACAATTTCTCCAAGTGAAAATACTAATATAAATCATGAGAAAATTGTGGAACGTGCAAAATATGAGGTGTTAATGCAAGAACTTCAGGCTGAGTTTGATAATATTTACAATTCTTACTTTAATACAGATACATATAGTGATGTTAATTATGAAAATAATAATAGTTTAAGTAATAGTTCTGGAAGAACTAGATAAAGTTTGAAAAGGGGCATATATATGAGTAAAAAAATTAAAATGATTAAAAATGGAAAAGAAGTAGATGCAGAAATTATCAGATATGTTAAAGTTGGAAATAAAAAATTTGTACTTTATTCATTTGATGATAGAGAGGATGTATATGCTTCTTTAATAGTAAATAATGATTCAGGTATTGAACTTCATAATGTAACTGATGAAGACATGTCAATAATTGAAAATATGGTAAAAAATATTGCTGTAGAAGAGAGGGATTAGTGTGAATAATAATTCTATAGATATAACAAAAGATTCTAAAATGCTTAATGAGTTTTTACAAGCGTTAGTGGCTGGTAACGTTATACAAGAAGGTAAAAGTATTGATGATATTTCAAAACTTGAGACAGGTAAATTGATTCAATGTAAGGATACATCTTTTAATAATATTAGTTTTGATGCTGAACAATTAAAGTATATTGTTAATGAAAATCAGAAAAAAATTGATACATATAAAGAAAGTGTAAAACAGCTTTTCTCTAAACGTGCTGATTATGATAAAGCTTTAGATGAAATTAGACTTGTTTATAATATGTTACATGATTGTGAACAAAAAATAAATACGTTTGTAAATAAGGGTATTGAAAATCTTAGTAGTGGTGAAATTAAAAAACTAGAAGATTTATATAATGAAAAAATTAAACTTAATGAACAATATATTGATTATCAACAAGGACTTATTTCATTTATTTATGTTGATAAAGATGGTTTAAGCATGGCTACTGATAAGGAAAGTGCTCTTAGAAATTATGTTAATGCTGAAACAAGAATAAATGTTGAAAATGAAATTATTAATTCAGAAGAACTTGTACGAAGTGAACCATTTTTTGATGTTTCCACTGGAAATAATGAAATAAATAATTTAAAGAATAAAGTGGTAAAATTAGTCTCTGGTAAGTTGACTACATTTACTAATAATATGTTTGATAAAATATCTGGTAAATTTGTATCTCAAAAAAATAAATTTTTAACTAAATTAAGTGGATTTGCTGAAAAATTTACTGATAAAGAGAAGCTTGAACAAAATGTTCATTCATTTACAAGGGATATGATTGTGAATGATACATTAGGTTTATATTTTAATTCAGTATATAA
>CAVHAY010000108.1:0-3712 GCA_963634115.1 Clostridia bacterium
ATTCATTGTTTTTCAAATTTGCTGTCTTAAAATTCATTACACAAAGTACTGCAAATATAGCCATAAATACAAAAGCATACATACCGTATAAAATAGGCTTTTTAATTCTTCTTTTTTTATCTTTCATTATTTTCACCTCTAATATAAGTTTGGCTACTTTTAATGAAAATATACTATATTTTTTTTATTTCTGTACCTTCATAATAATGCGCTAAAATTTCATTATATTTATATCCTTCTTTTGCCATACCTTCAGCTCCATATTGACTCATACCCACACCATGTCCAAAACCTTTTGTTACAATAGTTACTCGCTTATCATTCACAGTAATAGATAAATAACTTGATCTTAAACCAAGTTTACTGGCTATATCTCTGGAAGAAAAAATAGTACCATTTATATTAATTTTTTTTGGTCTCCCAGTATTAGATTTTTCAGTAATCTCTACTGTCAATATTTCATTATATTCAAGATTAAGCTTTTCATAAAAATCATTAAGCGTATACACATTAACTTCTTCATATTTTGGCGAAGCCTTATCCCAATCACTAGACACACTTCTCAAATAAGGAATAGATGACACAAAAACATCCTCACTGTTCTCTGTCATACCAGAAGAAGTTGAAAAAAACAATGCATTAGCGATTTCCCCATTGTAACTTAAATATTCTCCATTCGTATCCTGCACTGCTTTTTTTACCTTTTTTAAATTATTATCATAATTTTCTTTCCAATTATTTTTCATTTTTTCATCAGTCAAATAAACTTGATTAGTCGTTGTATTTACAACATCATAATCACTATTTTTATTATCTCTCATTTTTACCAAAACATAACTTCTTGATGCAACCGCTTGTGCCTTTAAAGCTTCAATATCGAAATCAACAGGCATTTCACCTGCGATTACTCCTTTAACATAATCTTCAAGAGGGACTTTTATAACTTCCCCAGTTGTAGTATCCTTTACTCTTACTATCTCACTATTAATATAATGATAATTTGTATCATCACGTGAAACAAAAATTGTTGCAATTGATATTGGAATTATCATTATACAAAAAGTTAGTAAGAGCATTTTTTTCATTCTAATCACCTCTACATAATGTTATAAACTACAATATCATATAAAAAATTTACAACCATATAAGAGAGTGAAATACTTATCATCATATATAACACCCTTGAAGCATAATATCTATTCTTTTTAAATAAATTAGTAATGTTAATACTATCTAAAGCATAAATAGCAATAAAAGTAAACAAAACATATAAAAATGATTTTACCATTATTCTTCCTCGTAATTATCCAGCATTTGAATTCTTTTTTTATGTCTTTCTAAAGAAGAAAATTCAGTCTTTAAAAAAGCATCAACAATATCTTTAGCTCTAAAAATTGGCGTTTTCGCAGAAATAGCCATCACATTCGCATCATTATCTAATCTTGAATATTTAGCTTCATTTACATTATTTATCTTAGCACATCTAACACCTTTTATCTTATTACATGCCATACTAATACCAATACCACTACCACAGATAGCAATACCTTTAGAAACCTTTTTATCACGAATAGCCTTACCCAACTTAAAACCATAAACCGGATAATCAGTTTTATCTTTTGTATTAGTACCATAATCAAGAACAGTATAACCTATCTTAGTTAAATAATTTGTCAATTTTTGTTTCATTATATAACCTCTATGATCACTTGCAATTCCAATAATATCTTTAGAAACAACTTTTGAATTTTTCTTATCATCATTTATTTCTGTTTTTTCATTTTTATCATTATTAATATTATCTCCATTTTTCATATATTATTCCTCCTATGATTTAATTATAACATCAAAAAGTGAAAAAAATACGAAAATAATATTAATAACTAAAATTTAAAACCTAGTAATAAAGTAACCCTAAATTATATATTATATAACCAAAAAAATAACCAAAAAGGTTATTTAACAAATGGTAGTAACGCTAATTCTCTAGCAATTTTTACTTGATTCGCAATATGTCTTTGGTGTTTAGAACATGCACCAGTCATTCTTCTAGGTAAAATTTTACCTTTTTCCATACTGATATATTTCTTTAAAATATCTGGATCTTTATAATCAACAGATTTACCTGCGCACATTTGACATATTTTTTTCTTTTTTCTATAAAACTCTGCCATATTATTCCTCCTTAATCTAAAAAGTTATCATCAATAGACACATTATCACCAAAATCCGCAAAAGGATCTTCATTTGTATCTACACCGCTATTAGATGGAGTAGCCTCTTCAAAGTCATATGGTGTTGGTTCAGCAGTTTGTGTAGATGCATTATCACTATTATTAAAAGCACCACCATCACTTCTTCTAGAACCAATAAATTGAACATTATCCGCAACTACATCAGTAGTAAACCTTCTTTGTCCATCTTGTCCAGTATAACTTCCTGTTTGAATTCTTCCAGTAACCGCAACTTGGCTACCTTTATCTAAATAATTAACAACATTCTCAGCTTGTCTTCTCCAAACTAAAACACTAATAAAATCGGCTTCTCTATCACCTTGTGAATTACTAAAATTTCTATTAACTGCCACAGTAAACCTAGTATAAGGTATATTTGAACCTGTATACCTAAGTTCTGGTTTTGCAGTTAATCTACCTACTAACCCAACTTGATTCATTATTACTACCTCTTTTCTTAATCTTCCACTCTAATTATTTTATGACGAATAATATCTCTGCTGATAAGAGCTAAACGGTCAAATTCTTTAATAGCCTTGTCATCAGACTCAGTAACTACATATAAGTAATAATGTCCACTTTTAAAGTCCTTAATCTCATATGCAAGTTCTCTTTGTCCCATATCTTTTTCATTTACTATTTTCGCCCCATTTGAAGTTAAAGTATTACCAAAATTTTTAATAACTTTAATAGTTTCTTCTTCACTTAAAGTAGGTTTAATAATAAACATAATTTCATACTTTCTCATTTTCGCACCTCCTTATGGTCTATAGGCTTCCATAGAAGCAAGGAGTAAATTAATTACTCGCTAAAGATTATAACAAAATATATTGAATTTGTAAATAAGTTATGAATAAAATAAACAAACCCGTATATTTTTATTTAGAAATTCATTTTATTTAAATAACGTAATTAAGTATAAAAATTAACTCTATCATTTTGACAGAGTTAACAATATTCTTAATTTATATTATAGTATATGGACTTGCCAAAGTACCTTCTCCACCTAAAGAGATATCAGATGATAGATAGAGAACTGGGGCCACATCGTAACTGCTGCCAGCGTCGTAACTAATGCAGTAGAGGGAGCCGCGGCTGTGCACAAAGAACACGCCGTCAGCACGCGAGTAAGAATACGGCGCGATAGTCCATGAGTATGAACTTCCCGCAGGTCCTGCGAATATCCAGTTATGTGTTGCACTATTACTATAACAACTTGAAGTATTATAATAAGCATTTACACTTGTACATGCTGAATTAGTACTAGCTTTTACATAATCACTTACGTTCATAAGTCCAACTTTACCATTCCATTTATATGTTTGTTCTTGGGTTATGGTGTTAGAAAGGCTTGTTTCATTATATTTTGGTGCACCAACATTAAACATGTGTGATACTACCAAGTTTTGAACACTACTATCTAAACTATTATACCAGTCATTATTTAGGTATGTATTTAATGAGGCTTCTGTATCTGG
>CAVHAY010000109.1:0-2267 GCA_963634115.1 Clostridia bacterium
AGGTTGGAACAACTTCAACGAAAGGATATATATCCTTAAATTCGGCGATTGTTCTAAATAATTTATCCGTAGTTATTTCATCTATTTTATTTAAAACTAAAATAACAGGAACATCATTATTTTTAAGGTTATCCAAAATAAACATATCACCTTTGCCTATGCCTGATGCTACATCGACAACAAAAAGAATCAAATCAACATCTTTAGATGAAGCAAAAGCTTCTTTGTTTAAAACTTTACCAAGCCTATTTATAGGTTTATGAATACCTGGGGTATCTACGAAAATTATTTGGGTATCCTTATCATTATATATTCCTTGAATTATATTTCTAGTTGTTCCTGACACATTACTAGTAATAGCTACTTTTCTATTTATAATTGTGTTAATAAGAGTACTTTTACCAACATTAGGTCGACCTATTATACTTACAAATCCGCTTTTCATAAAGACCTCTTAAAATATTGCTATAATCTTAGGAATAAAGATAAAACAACAAATAATAAAAACCATTATACTACTTACAAAAGCAGCGGCACTTCCACAGTCTTTGGCTACCTTGGCAAGGGGATGGATTTCTTTAGTTACTAAATCTACGGTGGCTTCAATCGCTGTATTAAGTAGTTCTACCGCTAAAACTACCACTAGAGCTATAACAATCACAGCCCATTCATAAAAACTAATTTTAAGTAAAAAACCAAGTATTACAATACCTATTGTACACATGGCATGAAGCCATAAACTTTGTTCATTTTGATAAGCATTAACTAGACCATCAATTGAAAATTTAATACTATTCAAAAATCTTTGAAAGCTCATCTTCTTATGCTTTTTTTCTTGTTTCTTCAAACTCATTTAATACCAACTCCTGACGACTAAACATTTCTTCTTCTTCCTTTTTTCCTAAAGTATGGTCATAACCAAGTAAATGTAAGATGCCATGCACTACTAAAAAGGATAATTCACGAGTTTCACTATGTCTATACTCCAAAGCTTGTCCTTTCATTTTAGGAATGCTTACAAATATTTCTCCGAGCATTCTATAATCACTTTTTAGAGTTTCATTATCTTCATAAGCAAATGATAAAACATCCGTAGTTCTATCAATGCCCCTGTAAGTTTTATTTAACTCATGCATCTTTTCATCATCAATAAATATTATAGAAAATATGGCATTTTTCACACATTCTAATTCTAAACATTTATCAATTACCTTAGGTAAAAAATCATACTTTACATCATTTCTATATTCATTTATTATTTCATAGTGATTCAAATAGCTAACACCCCCATCACTTTCAATATATATAATACCATAATTATGATTAATATTAAACATATAATGTTAATAATTCCCTCTTTTTGAAGAGCTTTTGGCAAATGTTTGTGAATTGCGGCAAGGCCTACATATAAAAGATAACCTATGATACAACCCAAAACATTTAAAATTATATCATCAATATCAAAGCTCCGACCAATATTAAGCTGGACAAATTCCACTGTCGATGACACCAACAAAGATATTATAAAGGGTTCTACGACTGTCTTGGGTTTGATATAGATTGATACAATTAAACCAAATATTACGAAAGCTAGGATATTACCCACCACATTGAATATGAAAAGCTTACTGCCTATCTCATATCTAAATATTTCTGCGAAAGGAACTAAGTTATAACCACTGCCTTGATTAAGTTCAACCTTAGTTAGCAATTGAAATAACAAAAATAAATAAACAATAGATAATATCCCAAAGAATTCTTTGTAAAAAGCTGCTTTTTCTTTATGATTTCTCAAGTAAAAAAACCGCATACTAACCAAAGTTACAATAAATATTACAAGTACTGGAAAGTTATCATCAAGTATAGCTTTTATAGTATTTAGAAACATCCTAATCAATCCTTTTCTACCTGAGTACTTATTAGTTCTTTTACAACTATAAATACCTCTACATCCATTGTACTATTATTTTCATATTTTTTCAAAACTTTTTTATCAATTATAGTATCTTTTTTAGTTAATTTCTTTTCTATAGACTCTATGACTTTATTTATACCAACTTCTAAAGCTTCTTCTTTGGTATAAGTTTTCTCTATTTTTTTAACACTAACTTGTTTATCTAAGTACAAACTAAAGCCTAAGGCTTTAAATATAGTTTTATAATTACTTTTAAAAGATTCTAACCTATTTCTTAGTATTTCATGTTTATTGTCATTATATTCCCAAACTAAGTTATATCTTTTTTTATTAGTATCTTCATATTCGTAGT
>CAVHAY010000110.1:0-3053 GCA_963634115.1 Clostridia bacterium
GTGTAAAAGATATTAACAATAATTCTGAGTTTATAGAGTTTATGACAAAAGAAGAGGATGAAGAAAAGACAAGAAATACTTATTTTGCCAATGGTAAAGAGGAAGGTAAAGAAATAGGAGATAAAAACGCTAGACTAGAAACTGCCAAAAATATGTTAAAGGATAAATTATCTATGGATACCATTGTTAAATATACTGGTTTATCTTTAAAAGACATTAAAACATTAGAAAATGAAATCTAATGTTTTTTAATTTTATTTATTTTCTTATTATATTATATAATAACTTCGTATTTAATCGGTTTTACATATAAAATAATAAATGATATAATAACAAGCAGAAAGAAGGCATTTATGATTACTATAAAAAGTAAAGTTGAAATAGAGTTAATGAGACACGCCGGTAAACTAGTATCTTTAACACATCAATATTTAAAACCTTACATAAAACCAGGAACAACAACTAAAAAACTAGATAAACTTGCATATGATTTTATAAAAAACCACAATGCAACTCCATCATGTCTAGGATATGAGGGCTTTCCTGCTACTATATGTACTAGTGTTAATGATGAAGTTGTTCATGGTATTCCCAGTAATAGAAAGCTAAAAAATGGTGATATAATAACCATTGATATGGTGATAGGATATAAAGGTTATCAAGGAGATGCTGCTTGGACATATGCTGTTGGCGATATTAGTGAAAAAAAGAAATACCTTATGGAACATACCGAAAAAGCTTTGTATGAGGGTATAAAAATGGTAAAACCAGGTAATAGAATAGGTGATATCAGTAATGCTGTGGAAACTTATGCCACAAAACATAAATTAGGTGTAGTTAAAGAACTTTGTGGTCATGGTATTGGTATAGATATGCATGAAGATCCAGATATTCCTAATTATGGTAAAGCTGGTATTGGCCCTAGGTTAAAAGAAGGAATGGTAATATGTATTGAACCAATGCTTAACCTAGGTACTGCCCATATATATATGCTAGATGATGACTGGACCATTAAAACAGATGATGGTGAGCCTGCCGCTCACTATGAACATACCATTCTTGTAACTAAAGATGGCTATGAAATATTAACGCCTAGACTAGATCATGACGATATATATAATAACTTAGGATAGTAAAATGAATTTAAAAAAATTGCGTAAAATATTCAAAAGAAAAAGCACATTAGAAAAACTATATGATAAAAACAAACAATTCATATGGTATTCTGTAGTATCCATAATATGTACAATAATACTATTTATATTATTCTTTATAACAGATAAACTTACTAATGGTAATTATTTAATCGCAAATCTTATATCTTATACAATATCATTCACATTACTCTATTTTGGTGATCGTATAGTATTTGATTCTAAACCAAAACTTGGTAAAAACAAACTTACCCAAGGCGTTGCCTTTATTATTGTAAGAGTAATAGGGTTTCCTATAGATTCTGCTATTCTAGCATTCTTAATTCATTACTTTAATATTGGTAATATGTGGGCCAAGGTAATAGTTACCTTAATCATGTTTATGTATAATTATGTAACCAATAAATTGTTTGTATTCAAAACAGAAAGGCTTTAAATGTATTTAGTTTAGGTTAAAAGGATCTCACGTAGATCTTTTTATTAATATATAGTACTTTTCTAAATTTCATTATTAACCTATTATATTCCCTTTGTAAACTTATACCTATAATAATTTACATCCAAAACTATCCATGTTATAATTATCTACAGAATAGGAAGTGGCATATGGGAAAATTGGAATGGGTAGAAGCATGGGCTAGTAAATGTATGCAATGTGAAACACCACATTGTAAATTCGCATGTCCTCTTCAAAACGATATACCAGGATTTATCCAACAAATAAAAAATAAAGAATATAAAAAAGCTTACAAAATTCTTTGTGAAACCACAGTGCTTCCTGCTATATGCGGTAGAATATGCCCCCATGAAAGACAATGTGAGGGTGGCTGCTTTAGAAATACTCAAGGGCATCCCGTAAAAATAGGACATCTTGAAACATTTATTGGTGATATGTCTATAAAAAATGAATGGCAAATTCCTAAAAGAAAAAAAATAAATAAAAAAGTCGCCGTAATTGGTGGTGGTCCTGCTGGATTAACATGCGCATCTTTTCTAGCCATGAATGGTGTGGATGTAACAATATATGAAAAACATAATTATCTAGGTGGTTTACTTAAACATGGTATCCCAGATTTCAGATTAAAAAAAGATACATTAAAAAACACCTTAAATAAAATTATGCAACTTCCTATCGAAGTAAAATATAATATGACTTTAGGTGAAAACTTAAAACTTGAAACCTTAAAACAAGAATATGATAAAATATTCATCAGTATAGGTGCTAATATTGGTACTAAAATGAATATTAAAGGTGAAAACTTAGAAGGTGTTTATAGTGGCAATGAACTATTAGAATATAAAAATCATCCCAAATATAAAAACAAAACAGTCATTGTATCAGGTGGTGGTAATGTTGCTATGGATGTTGCGCGTACCATAAAAAGACTAGGGGCCAAAAACGTTACAATTGTCTATCGCCGAGATGAAAAAGGTATGTCCGCCGACAAAAAAGAAATAGAAGCCACAAAAAAAGATGGCATCGTATTCCAATTTAAAACAAATATCAAAGAAATAAAAGGAGGAGAAAAAGTTACCAGCATTTGTTGTACTAAAAATAAACTAGTACCAATAGATAATGGTAGACCTGTTCCAAAAGAAATAATTGGTAGTGAATTTTCACTAAAATGTAATTATGTTGTAATGGCTATTGGTTCAACAACAGAAGCTTTAATTCACAAAATAGGCCTAGAGCTAGATAATAATAATAAAATTAAAATAGATACTACCTATAAAACAAGTGATGATCAAATATATGCTGGTGGTGATGTCACCAAAACCATCGCTTCAGTTGCGTGGGCTGCAAGAACTGGAAGACAAGCTGCTCAAAATATCATAAAAACTTTGTAGATTACACTTTACATACCATATTGTTAAATTTAAATGCATGTGATACAATAC
>CAVHAY010000111.1:0-7454 GCA_963634115.1 Clostridia bacterium
ATATTATATTTATTAAATATACATTATTTAAAATTAAAATAAAGACACATATTATATTAAAAATTTAAAGTATTAAAACATGATATACTCAATTAAAAAATACAATATCAAAAACAATGTTCCACGTGAAACATGCATAAAATCAACGTATAATGGCAAAAATTATAAAAAGAGATAATTATAATTGGAAACAAAAAAATTAAATAGATATTAATAATATTTAAAAAAAATAATAATACATGTTATAAAAGTATAAAAATCTTGCTATTATGTGTAAAAAAATATAAAATGTAATAAGTGCAACATCCATATTCGAACCAGGTCAGAATCGGAAGATAGCAGCCTTAAGGATCTCTAGATGTGTGCACTTTTTTCGAGGTAAAGTATGAATAAATATATATATATTGCAATAAAAGAAGCAAAAAAAAGTCTTGCAACAGGGGATATTCCAGTTGGAGCAGTAATTGTGGAAAACAATAAAATAATTGCTAAAAGTCATAATACAAGAGAAAAAAAACAAATAATAACAGGTCATGCTGAAATAAACGCAATAAATAAAGCCGCTAAAAAGAAAAAAACATGGCATTTAAATAATTGTGAATTATATGTAACACTAGAACCTTGTGAAATGTGTAAAAGTGTAATAAAACAAGCTAAAATAAACAAAGTATATTATGCCACAAAAAAAACAAGAGAATACATAAATGATGAAAAAAACAAAATATTATTAGAAAAAATAAACGACAATGGCTTTTCAGAACAATTATTAAAAACGTTTTTTCAAAAAATCAGAAAATAAAAAAAATTAGTATCAAACATGCAAATAGCTGTGGAAAAATGATATAATAAACTCATAAAGAGGTGATAACTTGTATCAAGCATTGTATAGAAAATACAGGCCAAAAGAACTAGATGAAATATATGGTCAAGACGTAATTGTAACAATTATAAAAAATGCAATAATGCAAGATAAAATAAGTCATGCATATCTTTTTGCTGGTCCAAGAGGAACAGGTAAAACAAGTATAGCAAAAATTTTTTCAAAAATAATAAACTGTGAACATAAAAAAAATTATAAATCATGTGGAAAATGTAAGTCATGCCTAGAAAAAAATAACAGTGATATAATCGAAATAGATGCCGCATCAAATAACGGTGTTGATGAAATAAGAGAATTAAAAAACAAAATAGATCTAGTCCCCGCTAATGGAAAATACAAAGTGTATATAATTGATGAAGTTCATATGTTAACCATAGGAGCATTTAATGCCTTATTAAAAACGCTAGAAGAACCTCCACATCATGCAATATTTATTCTCGCAACAACAGAGCCACATAAAATACCAGAAACAATATTGTCTCGTTGTCAAAGATTTGACTTTCAAAAAATAAATAATCAAAGTATTAAAAAAAGGCTCAAAGAAATCTCAGACAAAGAGAATCTAAAAATAACAGAAGAATCACTTATGGAAATTGCAAGAATATGTGACGGAGGAATGAGAGATTCCGTCAGCATGCTTGATCAATTATCATTATGTACACAAGAAACAATAACAATAGAAAATGTCCATCAATTAAATGGCACAATATCCTTTAGAGAGTTAGAAGAAATAATTTATAATTTATCATGTGGAAAAATAGATGAAATATTTAAAAAAATCGACCAATATGATGAAAATGGAAAAAATTTTGCCAAAATAATTGAGCAATTAATAGATTTTTTAAAAAAAATACTTCTATCAATTGAAGCACCAAAATATTATAGTGAAAAACAAGATGAAAATGAACAAATTTCTGAAAATATAAGAAAAATTAACCCAAATGATATTATCACATATATAGAAGAATTTAATGAAGCATTTAATAAAGTAAAGAATACAACAAATAAAAAATTAATTTTTGAATTAACCATAATCAAAATATTACAAACAAACGTATGTGAAGAAACAGTAAATAATGTCAAAATAGAAACAAATGATAAAATAAAAGAAACTCACTCTACTTCAAAAATAAAGGATTCTAAAAAAAATCAAGAGAATACCCCTAATGAAACCATCCAAGATGATAAAGAGGTTTCTAATATATCAAAAAACAAAACATCAAAAGATGTCCCATCATCAGAAAAAATAGAAACATTAAAAAAAATAAGAATTAATAACACACTTGCGGGTTTTAATAAAAAATTAACAAATCAAATAAAAGATCAAATAAAAAAATTATATGAACACCTATTAGATTCATCACAAAGCAAATATATAACAATAATCTTAGATGGTACCTTAAAGGCCGCTAGCCCTTATAACTTAATATTTGTGTATAGTAATCCAAGAGATAGCAATGTTTTTAATCAAAAAATAAACCAGATAGAACTTATTATTCAAAAACTCTTAAACCAAGAATATAAAGTAATATCAGTTAATTCAGAAGAATGGGATAAAATAAAACAAGAATTTAATAGTAAAAAGAAAAAATATGAATATATAGACGAAACATCACAGGTAAAAACAAAAAAAGACCAAAACAACAAAAAATTATCAGATTTTAATGATATAATAGAATATAATTAAAAAGAAAGAGGAGATAAAATGAATATACAAGCAATGATGAAACAAGCCCAAAAAATGCAAAAAGACATGATGAAACAAAAACAAGAAATAGATGATGCCACATTTGAAGGAAAGTCATCTTTTGTAACAATTACAATGAAAGGTAATAGAGTAGTAACAGGAGTTAAAATTGATGTAGATGCTATAGAAAAAGATGAAATAGAAATGCTAGAAGATATGGTATTAGTTGCGGTAAATGAAGCCAATAAACAGATAGAAGAAATGACAGAAAAAAAGCTTGGACAATACACAAAAGGAATGCCGGGATTATTTTAAATGTATCCAGAAACAATAAAAAAATTGATAGAATGTTTTAAAAAGTTACCAGGTATAGGAGAAAAAACTGCTGAACGCCTTGCTTTATCATGTCTATCAATGGATGATGATATAATAAAAACATTTTCAAACACATTAAAAGATATAAAAAGCAAAATAAAAAAATGCAAAAAGTGTGGGAATTATTCTGAAACAGAATATTGTTCTATCTGTTCTGATGAAACACGAAATAAAGATCTCATATGTGTTGTTGAAGAAAGTAAAAATATAATTGCCTTTGAAAAAATAGACAAATACAAAGGCACATATCATGTTTTAAATGGATTAATTTCACCATTAGACGGTATTAATCCAGAAGATATAAACATTGATAATCTATTAACAAGAATAAAAAACGAAAAGCCCAAGGAAATTATAATTGCTGTAAGACCAACTATCGAAGGAGAAACAACCGCATTATATATTCAAAAACTGCTAAAAAAAGAAAATATAAAAGTATCAAAACTTGCTCAAGGAGTGCCTATGGGTGCAGACATAGATTATATGGATCCCTTAACACTTGAAGTAGCGCTATCAACAAGAAGTGAAATATCATAAAAGCCTCATACAACTATATAATATATAGAGGTGTAAAATGATATTAAAATTAACATTAAAAATATTTAAAAAATTACTTGCGGCCTTCGGTTTACTATATGGTTATAATCTAATCGCCCCATCTACACTATTAATTCCAATTAACTTTATAACAATAATATTTATGACCATATTAAGTGTACCAGGTTTAGTTATACTCATAATCGTAAAACAAATATTTATATAAAAAGGATAGGATAAAATGTTGGATGAATTTAAACAAATAGAACCACAAACTTACAATATACTAAACAATGCAATAAAAAAAAATAAAGTATCACACGCATATATAATAGAAACAAATTCAATTTCACGTGGAACGAAATTGGCTCTTTCTTTCGCAAAAGCGATATTGTGTCCATTATCCTATACCAATAATCAAAATTGCCGTAACTGTAATCAGTGTAAAATAATAGATACAGATAACTTCCCAGAACTCACCATAATAGAACCTGAAGGATTGATGATAAAAAAAAATCAACTTATGGAACTACAAAATGAATTTTCAAAAAAATCAATTTATGGAAAAGCAAAAATATATATCATAAAACACGCAGAACAAATGAACCAACATTCAGCTAACTCAATTTTAAAATTTTTAGAAGAACCACCAGAAAACGTAGTAGCGATATTATTAACTGACAATAAAGAAAAACTATTAAAAACAATAGTGTCAAGGTGCCAATTAATTATATTAAAATCCCAAAATGTAAGCAACTTTGAACAAAATACAATAGAAAAGTTAAAAACATTAATTTATAGCGAATGTACAGAAGAAAGAAATGATATAAAGCAACAAATAAATACCATAATAAAATTTATCATCTATTATGAATATAATCACCAAAAAACTATGATTAATATGAATAATATTTTTTGTGAACAAATATCGGATAAAGAAAAATTAAATAGAGCCTTTGATGTCATAATTGCCTTTTATAAAGATATATTTAATTTAAAATTAAATAGAAGTGTGGAAATATTTAAAGACTATCAAAAAGAACTTGAAGAAATATCCAAGACCAATACAATGCTTCAAATAATTAATAAAATAAATACTGCTGAAGATTATCAAAATCACCTAAAATTTAATGTTAATATCAAATTGTTAATAGATGGATTAATAATAGCGTTAGAGGAAGTGAAATCATGAAACAATCTGTAGGAGTAGAAATAAATGGCAACAATACCATAGCTTATTATGATAGTACCAAATTTAACCTAAAGAAAAACATTACTGTAATTGTTGAAACTCCACAAGGCCCACAGTTTGGAACAGTAAAAAAAATAAACACACAAACTCAGTCAGAACAATTGCCTAAAGTCATTAGAATATCTAGTAAAAAAGATTATCAAAAATATCAAAAAAATTGTAAAGACTCATCCACAGCCCTCAAAAAAGCTAAAGAACTTGTCAAAAAACATGAATTAAACATGAACATCATTGATGCTAACTACACATTTGATAGAGATAAACTGATATTTAGATTTACAGCCGAAAGTAGAATTGACTTCCGTAATCTCGCCAAAGTTTTAGCGGCCATCTATAAAGTAAGAATAGAATTAAGACAAATAGGCGCCAGAGACAAAGCAAAAGAAATAAGTGGTGTAGGTATATGTGGCCAAAAATTATGTTGCTCAAGATTTTTAAAAGAGTTAGATGCTGTATCAATAAACATGGCCAAAAATCAAAATTTAGCTCTTAATCCTTCAAAAATAAATGGTGCATGTGGAAGATTAATGTGTTGTCTAAAATATGAAGATGAAAGCTATAAATGTGGGAAAAAATGTATGTTAAAAATAGGTGATAAAATAGATACCCCAAATGGAGAAGGGACAATAATAGGATTAGATATATTAAAACAACAATATAAAGTAAAAACACAAAACAATAACATAATAATGGTTGATAAAAAATAATGGAAACCATAAATGACCTATTAGGTTACGAAAATATAAAAATATATCAAAATCCAGAAATGTTTAGTTTCTCACTTGACTCAGTATTATTACCCAATTTTGTTACTATAAATAAAAATATCAAAAATATATTAGATATTGGCACAGGAAACGCCCCAATACCATTAATATTATCCCAGAAAACAAATGCCCATATAACCGCTATAGAAATACAAAAAGAAGTTTATAACCTAGCCCAAAAAACAATACAAATAAATCATTTAGAGAATCAAGTTAGTTTAATAAATGCCGATATAAAACAATTATATCAAACAATGGAACCAAATTATTATGATATTATAACTTGTAATCCACCATACTTTAAAGTAACAAAAAAATCTAATTTAAATAAAAATGATTATAAAACAATAGCTAGACACGAAATAGAACTAAATCTAGATAATTTATGTCAGATAGCAAAAAAATTATTAAAAAATAATGGTGTTTTCGCAATAGTTCATAGGCCAGAACGCCTACAAGAAATACTAGAAACCATGACAAAGTATAATTTAGAACCCAAAAAAATTATGTTTATTTATCCAAAAGAAAATCAAAATGCCAACACCGTATTAATAGAGGCTAGATTAAATGCCAAAAAAGGTATAAAAATTTTACCGCCATTAGTAGCGCATACCAAAGATAATCAATATACAAAAGAAATAAAGCAATATTTTAAGTAGGTGAAACATGAAACAAAAAAGCTATAATGATACCCCTTCAATATATTTAATACCAACACCAATCGGAAATATGGAAGATATAACTATCAGAGCCTTAAATATATTAAAAGAAGTAGAAGTAATATTTTCTGAAGACACAAGGGTAACAAAAAAATTATTAGATTATTATAATATTTCCAAAAAATTAATATCTAGCCATTTATATAATGAAGAAAATAATAAAACAAAACTATTAGAATATCTTAAAACTGGTAAGTCAGTTGCTATAGTCAGTGATAGAGGTACTCCAGTAATAAGTGATCCAGGATATATCCTAGTCAAAACTGCCATTCAAAATAACTACAACATAATTTGTCTCCCAGGACCCACCGCCTTTGTACCTGCTTTAGTAATGTCAGGATTGCCAGATAAATTTATTTTTTATGGTTTTTTAAACAGTAAAGAAACAAAAAGAAAAAAAGAGTTAGAAAAACTAAAACAAGAAACTTTTACAATAATATTCTATGAGGCTCCGCACCGTATAAATAAAACTCTACAAAATATTAAAGAAGTATTTGGTAATAGATATTGTGCTATCGCAAGAGAAATAAGCAAGAAACACGAAGAAATCATTAGAGGAGACATCGATTATCTAATCAAAGAAACAGAAGAAATAAAAGGCGAAATAGTTTTAATAGTAGAAGGTAATAAAGAAAAATATAACTTTGAAAACATCTCAATAATAGAACATATCAAACTTTATATGGAAGATGGAATAACATCGAAAGAAGCTATAAAATTAGTGGCAAAAGAAAGAAATATTCCCAAAAGTGAAGTATATAGTGAATATCATAAATAAAATTTAAGTCTTACAAAATAAAGCCAAAGCTTCTCCGTAAAAAACACTAAATATTACAATAAAATATATATTAAAAGACAAATTCAAATATTTCTGTTATAATAATTATGTAATTAAAAACAAGTATACATAAAAAATTATATTGTAATAAAAATGCTTTAAATATCATATTCGAGCATTTTTTGTAGTATTAATACAAAAAATTTAGAGCAAAAAAAATATAAAAAAGAGGTGGTCCAATGAAATTAATAGTTGGCTTAGGTAATCCTGGTAAAGAATATGAACAAACTAGACATAATGCTGGTTTTAATTTTCTAAATTTTTATGCAAAATCAAATAATCTAGAAATAAACAAAAATAAATTAGGAGGTCTATATACATCATTCAAAAAAAATGAAGAAACAATTATATTACTTAAACCCCAAAAATATATGAATTTATCAGGTGAAGTAATAAAAC